>NZ_JBGSUU010000113.1:0-24298 GCF_041753295.1 Geminocystis sp. | reverse complement strand
AAAAATTGAAAAATAAAGACAGAAAGATTAAAAATAAATAGAAAAGGTTAAAATTAAATTTTAAGTATGAGATTAGGGGAAAAAGAAAAAAAGATGAGAAAAAAAAGGTAGTTAAAATTTGAGAATGAAAAAACCCTGCTTGGCGAGGGGTTTAGAGTTTGCAGAAAAAGCCGAAGACGCAACTCATGTTTGTCAAAGATAATTAACAATTAACAATTAACAATTAACAATTAACAATTAAGAGAATACCAAACAAAAAATGATCCAATAGCAATTAAACATTTATAAATTTACATCATTAACCGTCCAGCAGACTGACAAAGTTAACATTAAACCGCCTTGCAATAAATTGACAAGGCTTATAGCTTAAATCTGCTAAAGCGATTATTGAACAATAAAATAAATGGCTCATTATTTTCATGGATAACAATTAAGAATTAATAAATTTTCTCCCTATCCCGTCATTCACTATCAACTATTCATTAAAAAAATGTGGGCAATTTTAAGCGGAATTGAAGGAAATTTACAGGCTTATCACGCTGTTATAAATGATATTTTGCGACAAAAAATATCTGTGGAAAAAATCTATATTCTGGGTGATATTATTGGTATCAGTGAGGAAAATGAGGCTTTGGTTAAAGAAATTCGTCACCCTAATCATTCTATCCCTCTTCGGGTTTGTCGTGGTTGGTGGGAAGAGCAATGTCTTATCCTCCATAGTTTACATTCTACTGCTGATCCTGTGGAATTGATTGATCGATTTGGGGTAGATGTGACTAAAAAACTCTGGGATTGTGTTTCCCGTGAGACGGTGGAATGGTTACGAGATTTAGATTTTGGCTTTGTGGAGTTTGACTGTCTTTTAATTCATGGTAGCAGTGTTAATGTGAGTGAAGTTTTAACTCCCGATACTTCTCCTTGGATTATTCTTGATCGAATTAATCGTGTTAATGTTAATTATCTATTCTGTGGTAGATCCAGTCAAATGTTTGATTATGAGTTACAATCAGGTTCTATCGAGTCCTCCATCGTAACTTTAGATAACAAATCTATATCTGAAGTAAAGGAAGTCAGCAAAAAACGGTTAATTGGAGTTGGGAATATAGGAAAAACAGTTAATATCGCTTCCTATACCCTTTACAATCCTTATAATAATCAACTTAAATTTAGACAGATTAATTATTAACTATCAAAATTGTCGATAATTGCTTGAGCAAATTCTGAACATTTCAACGGTGGTTCAACAGGAGGTGTCATCATCCTTGCTAAATCGTAGGTAACTTGTCTGGATGCGATCGCCTTACTAATACCAGAGCGAATCAAATCGGCGGCTTCTTGCCATCCCATAAATTCTAACATCATCACTCCTGATAGGATAACAGATCCGGGGTTAATGCGATCAAGTCCTGCGTGTTTCGGAGCAGTTCCATGAGTAGCTTCAAAAATAGCGCAGTTATCACCAATATTAGCACCTGGCCCCATACCTAAACCACCGACAATAGCGGCAGCCGCATCAGATAAATAGTCGCCGTTGAGATTCATGGTTGCTAAAATAGAGTATTCATCGGGGCGAGTTTGAATTTGTTGGAAGATACTATCAGCAATTCGATCATTTACCATTATCTTATCTTTCCATTGTCCATTACCGTGAGTATCCCAAATGGCATCTAAAATAGTTTTAACTTGATTACAAATCACGGCTTGTTTTTCAGGAGTTAAACCATCATAACCTGGCTCAATTTGACGAGCATTATCTTCGATGGAAATATCAGGATTTGCCTCTTTATTACCTAAAATCCAAGATTCCGTTTCCGTAACGCATTCTTGACGAAATTCTGTAGTAGCAACTTCATAACCCCAATCACGAAACGCTCCTTCAGTATATTTCATGATATTGCCTTTGTGAACTAAAGTCACCATTTGCTTATTTTTCGGTAAACGTAAAGCATTTTGAATCGCTCGTCTTACTAAACGTTGTGAGCATTTTTTACTAATGGGTTTAATTCCAATTCCTGAATCTAAAGAAATTTGTTTATTTTTGTGTTCAGGTGTAGCGGGAATTAAGTCTTCATTGAGAATTTTAATTAATTTTTGTCCAATTTCTGAGCCTTCTTTCCATTCAATACCTAAATAAATATCCTCTGTATTTTCCCGATAAACGATAATATCTAATTTTTCTGGGGTTTTATGGGGAGATGGTGTCCCTTCATAATAACGACAAGGACGAATACAAGTATAAAGATCAAAAATCTGTCTTAAAGCCACGTTAAGAGAGCGAATACCGCCGCCAATGGGGGTTGTTAGAGGACCTTTAATGGCGATACCATATTCTTTAATGGCAGTTAAAGTGTCTTCGGGTAAATATTGATAAGTGCCGTATTTCTCACAAGCCTCATCTCCGGCATAGATTTTAAACCAGCTAATTTTGCGTTTACCACCATAAGCCTTTTCTACCGCAGCATCGATAACTTTCTCAGAAGCTGGCCAAATATCAACTCCAGTACCATCACCACGAATAAAAGGAATAATGGGGTTATCAGGTACGATAGGTAAACCATTGTCAAATTTAATCTTACTACCAACTTCTGGAGGTGTCAATTTTTCAAACATATTATTTTTTCTAGTTATTTTTCTTGTCTAGCATAATATGCTAAATGATCATGAATAGTAAACAGTGAACAATAATTAATCCTCTTTTAGTTTTTAAGTTTTAGCATTTAAGTATAGTGAAAATTAATCGTATATTGTATAATTAATTTTGCTCAATGCAAAGTCAACTCATCATCAAATATTTTGCGAAGATTTTTTTCTAAAACCTCCGAAGACTTTAACTATTAAAACTATTAACGATGACTTCTTCTCCTAACTCTCAAGATATTCAAACTCTTTTTAATGATATTGCACCAATTTATGATCAAATGAATGATTGGTTAAGTTTTGGTATTCATCGTGTTTGGAAACTGATGGCGGTTAAATGGAGTAATCCGCAACCTTTTGACACTGCTTTAGATCTTTGTTGTGGTACGGGAGATTTAACTTTTTTGATGGCAAAACAAATTTTTCAAGGGAAAGTTATCGGCGTTGATTTTTCCTCAGAATTATTAGCTGAGGCAGAAAAAAAACAACAGAATAAGTCTTTAAATAGTGAAATTCAATGGTTAGAAACCGATGTTTTAAATTTGCCTTTTGAGGATAATTCTTTTGATTGTGCCACTATGGGTTATGGTTTAAGAAATGTCACAGATATTCCTGCTTGTTTACTTGAAATTCAACGAGTGTTAAAACCCCAAGCAAAAGTAGCTATTTTAGATTTTCATAAACCCTCAGAAGATTGGGTAGCAAATAGTCAAAAATGGTATTTAGATAATGTGGTGGTAAAAATTGCTGATTTTTTGGGTACATCTTCGGAATATGCTTATATTTACCCCAGTTTAGAGCGTTTTCCTAATGGTGAAAGTCAAATTCAATTAGGTTTAAATGCAGGTTTTTCTCAAGGAATCCATTATCCTTTATTTGGTGGTATAATGGGAATTTTAGTATTAACTAAATAAATAAAATAGTTGATCATTCATAATCTATAATTGACTATAAACTTACTATAAAAATTAGAATTTTTGTCAATAATTTAATGATACTTTTATTCAGTTATTTATTCTAAATTTAAGCTAATATTTAATTAACTAATCAACTAAAAATTTTATTAAAGAAACATCATAACTATAAGTTTTATCCCTCAATTTGACAATAGTTTATTACAAAAAAATCATACATTTATAATTAATTATTTAGTGATAATGTCGTTAGAATTTTATAATTGGTGGCAAATAGCACTTCCTCCTGTAGCAGGTTCGATTATAGGATATTTTACTAATGATTTAGCCATAAAAATGCTATTTCGTCCTTATAAACCTTTATACTTTTTAAACAAACAATTACCCTTTACCCCCGGTTTAATTCCTAGAAATCAGGAAAGATTAGCGAAAAGAGTTTCTGATACTATCATGAATTCTTTATTAACTCCTGAAGAATTGCAAAAATTAGCTAAAAGATTACTAGAAACTGAAAGAGTAAAAGGGGTAATTTTATGGTTATTACAATTAACATTAAAGCAAATAAAAGATGATCAAGAACAAAAATCTGCAAAAATTTTAGCAGATATTTTAAGAGATTTATTCGGCGATGCTTTACCGAAATTATTAAAAGTCTTAGCTAGAAAAGATGATTTTTTATCAAGCCAAATTGATCAAATTTTTGATAGGATTTTATTAGAGTTTAAATTAACAGAAATTCAGGCTAGACAATTATCAGATTGGTTGCTGCAAGTAATTTTTTCCCCTGATTTATTACGTCAAGCCTTAGTTAATTTTTTGACAGATAGAAATATTAGTGTTATTGATGAAGGTTTCAGAGAAAAAACTAGCGGCACTTACTGGGTTGTCGCAAACTTATTCGGTGTTAAAAATTCCTTAAATCGTTTACGCACTTTTTGTTTAGATGAAAAAGAAATGGCGAATTTACGCATTAAAGAATTACTTTTATCTCTGGAAATAAGAAACAGATTAAAAGAGTTTTTTATGAGTTTTTCTTTACAAAATTTACCTATGACAACGGTTAAACAATTACGTCAAACTACTAATAAAGCGGTGAGGGATTATATTCAAGAAAAAGGAGGAGATTTTTTACATGAATTTGGTTTATCTATTGACTGGAATAAAGTATCTGTATTAATTATTAATCGTTTACAAGGCTCTAATGTGGTAAATAATTCTTTAGGTTTAGTTAGTCAAGAATTAGCATTAATTTTAGAGCGTTATTTAGAAGAAGATTTAGAAAAAATTGTCGCCCAAGCTATTCCTATTTTATCCATTGATCAAGTTATTATTGAAAGAATAAAAGCTACTACTCCTGAACATTTAGAAGAAGCCACTCAAAGTATTGTTAAAAGTGAATTACAAGCTATTGTTAATTTAGGCGGAATTTTAGGTTTAATTATTGGTTTAATTCAAAGTTTTTTACTATTAATTAGTCATTAATAATAATGATATTGAATTACCATTAATTTAGAAAAATCATAAACAGTAGTAATAATTAATTGAAACATTTGTCAAATTCATTTTTAATGATATTTTACTCTAGTTTAATTTTTTGAATATGGTAAAATTTTATCAGCTAAAATTCTTAAAATCTTATGAATTACGGGTTTTTTACAGTTTACTCAGATTTAATAAAATTCAAAACTTGATTATTCTTTTTTTATGTTTTTAGATAAATTTATTGTTGATAATTTACCTTTTAATTTAGATTTATTACCTCCTCATTCTTATTTAGTTGGAGGTGCAGTTCGTGATGTATTATTACAGAGATTTAGGAATTATTTAGATTTAGATTTTGTCTTACCTCATTCT
This sequence comes from Geminocystis sp., assembly GCF_041753295.1. NCBI lineage: Bacteria > Bacillati > Cyanobacteriota > Cyanophyceae > Chroococcales > Geminocystaceae > Geminocystis > Geminocystis sp. The sequence goes on along the minus strand of NZ_JBGSUU010000113.1, from coordinate 18,893 downwards.
GTGATAGAAATAGCTAAAAATATTGCTAATTTATATTCAGCAGGATTTGTTATTTTAGATGCTAAACGAAATATTGTAAGGGTAGTTTTTCCTCACGCAACCATTGATTTTGCCCAACAAGAAGGAGACACCATCGAAAAAGATTTAACCCGTCGAGATTTTACTATTAATGCTATAGCTTATGATTGTTTTCAAAAAAAAATAATTGATCCTTTTAATGGACAAAAAGACCTAAAAAAAAGGATAATTAGAATGATATGTAGTGAGAATTTAGAAGATGATCCTTTACGGTTATTAAGAGGTTATCGTCAGGCTTGTCAACTTGATTTTACCATAAAATCTGAAACTCGTAAAACCATTATAGAATTAAGTCCACTTTTAAATAATGTTGCCAAGGAAAGAATTAATACTGAATTAAGTTATTTATTACAAGATAAAAAGGGTAGTTTTTGGCTAAAAGAAATGTTTAAAGATGGTTTATTATCTACTATTTTTAATAATTGTCAAAATTATAAAGTAAATTACTTAGAAAAAATAGATTTTTATTATGAATATTTAAAGAGAGAATTTAGTTATTTTAATGAGACTAACTATCAACATTTGATTACAGCAAAATTAGCTTATTTAACTTCAGAGAATCCGATAATTGCGGAAAAAGAATTAATTAATCTCAAATATTCTCGTCAAGAAATTAAGGCAGTAATAACTATTCTTAAATATACTCATTGTTTACTAGAAAAAAACTTTATTCATGATTTATCCTTACAATATTTTTTCTTCTTATCTGTAGGAAATATTTTCCCTAATTTAGCTGTGTTTGCCCTTGCCGATGATATTTCTGAAGACTTAATTATTATGTTATTAAAACGTTACTTTAATAATTCTGATGCCGTTGCACATCCCCAACCGTTACTTTCTGGTAATGATTTAATTAACTTCTTGAAAATTCCACCTAGTGCATTAATTAAACAATTATTAACTGAGGTACAAATTGCCTATATACAAGGTAAAATTAATGATAAAAATGAGGCTTTACAATGGATAATAGATAACAAACTATAATTATTTTATTGATTATTAAAATTATGACTACTGCTATTATTGAACAAATTAATGTCATCGCTAGTAAAAGAGAATTATTAGTAAAACTACTAGAAAAACCAGATTTAGGTAGTTTACGCTTAGATGTTACCCAAGCCATTGAAGAGTTAGACGAGTTAATCGCAGACTTAAACAAAACTTTCAGCAAATATTAGAGTGTGATGAAGGTAGGTTTCAGGTTTTAAATAATGAGTTTATAAACACTATTCAACATTCTTCCTATCTCCTATCCCCTAAAAAAATATAAAATAATAGTTATAAAAAAGTTACTCCACCGTTAAATATGGGCAATAAGCCAACCATCGCCGTTTCTCACTTAGGATGTGAAAAAAATCGTATTGATTCTGAGCATATGCTAGGCTTACTAGCGCAATCAGGTTATCCCATTGATAATACTGAAGAATTAGCCGATTATGTCATCGTAAATACTTGTAGTTTTATTGAGTCTGCTCGTCAAGAATCCGTAAGAACTTTAGTAGAATTAGCTGAAAACCAGAAAAAAATTATTATCTCTGGTTGTATGGCACAACATTTTCAAGAGGAATTATTAGCCGAATTACCCGAAGCTGTAGCTATCGTAGGTACAGGTGATTACCAAAATATTGTCGAAGTTATTCAACGAGTAGAGGCAGGAGAAAGAGTAAAAGCAGTTTCCGCTACCCCAACTTTTATCGCTGATGAAAATATACCCCGTTATCGCACTACTACCGAAGGTGTTGCTTATGTGCGAGTAGCAGAAGGTTGTGATTATCGTTGTGCTTTTTGTATTATTCCTTATTTACGAGGTAATCAAAGATCCCGTACCATTGAATCTATCGTAGCAGAAGCCCAGCAGTTAGCAGATCAAGGAGTGCAAGAATTAATCTTAATTTCCCAGATTACTACTAATTATGGTGTTGATTTATATGGTGAACCAAAATTAGCAGAATTATTACGCGCTTTAGGAAAAGTTGATATTCCTTGGATTAGAATACATTATGCCTACCCTACTGGGTTAACGGATAAAGTAATCGAAGCCATGAGAGAAACTTCTAATATCCTGCCCTATTTAGATTTACCTTTACAACATTCTCACCCTGATATTTTAAAGTCCATGAATCGCCCTTGGCAAGGAAAAGTTAATGATGAAATTATCCATCGCATCAAATTAGCTTTACCTAATGCTATTATGCGCACGACTTTTATTGTGGGTTTCCCGGGTGAAACACAAGAGCATTTTCAACACTTGTTACAATTTGTCGAAAGACATGAATTTGATCATGTAGGGGTGTTTACATTCTCCCCCGAAGAAGGTACAAAAGCCTATGATTTAGACAATCAAGTGCCTGATAACATTAAAGAAGAACGTTATAATACCTTGATGGAGTTACAACAACCCATCGCCGCTAGAAAAAATCAGCAGGAAGTTGGTAAAATTGTCCCTGTCTTGATTGAACAAGAACATCCTAGTACTGGTGAATTAATCGGGCGATCGCCTCGTTTTGCGCCAGAAGTAGATGGTTTAGTGTATGTAACGGGGGAAGCAAATTTAGGTACGATTGTTAAAGTTAAAATTACATCCTCAGACGTGTATGATCTCTATGGAGAAATTGATTACAGCGAAAGTATTTAAACTAATTATCCCCTAACTCCTATCTCCTATCTCCTATCTCCTATCTCCTAACTCCTAACTCCTAACTCCTATCTCCTAACTCCTAACTTGACTTTTCCTGATAAATAAGATATAATAGGAAGGTTATGTTTAATTTTTAAAAATCATGCTTCCTATCGTTGCCATAATTGGGCGCCCAAATGTCGGTAAATCTGCTCTCGTTAATCGTTTATCTGGTGAACAAGATGCTATTGTCTATGATGAACCGGGTATAACAAGAGATCGGACTTATCGTCAAGCATTCTGGGAAGATAGAGAATTTCAGATTGTGGATACAGGGGGTTTAGTCTTTGATGATGATACCGAATTTTTACCCTTTATTCGTGAACAAGCACAAGCCGCATTAGCCGAAGCCGTAGCTGCTATATTTGTGGTGGATGGACAAATGGGATTAACCGCAGGAGATGAGGAAATTGCGGCATGGTTACGCACTCAAAATGTGCCTACAGTATTAGCCGTCAATAAATGCGAATCAGAAAAAGATGGTTTAACCTTAGCAGCAGAATTTTGGAATTTAGGTTTAGGTGAACCTTATCCTCTTTCCGCTATTCATGGCAATGGTACAGCCGAACTGTTAGGTGATTTAATTCAATACTTACCCACTATGGATGAAATAGAGGAAGTAGAGGAAATAAAAGTAGCCATCATTGGACGGCCAAATGTAGGTAAATCAAGCCTTTTAAACGCTTTGACAGGGGAGCAACGCTCTATTGTTAGCCCCGTTTCAGGTACAACCCGTGACGCTATCGATATGGTGGTAGAAAGAAATGGTAAAACCTACCGTTTGATTGATACCGCAGGAATTAGACGGAAGAAAAATGTAGATTATGGTGCAGAGTTTTTCGGCATTAACAGGGCATTTAAAGCCATCAAACGTGCAGATGTGGTTTTATTCGTTATCGATATTATCGACGGCGTTACCGAGCAAGATTTGAAGTTAGCTGGTAGAATTATCGATGAAGGACGAGCGGCGGTTATCATTGCTAATAAATGGGATGCCGTAGAAAAAGATTCCCATACTATCTATGAATACCAGAAAATGCTAGATGATCGCTTATTCTTTATGGAATGGGCAGAAAGAGTTTTTGTGTCAGCTATGACGGGTAAAAGGGTAGAAAATATTTTTGAATTAGTCGATAACGCTGCCGAAGGCCATAAAAAACGAGTTAGTACAGCAGTAATCAATGAAGTGTTAGAAGAAGCCTTTAAATGGCATTCACCTCCAACTACCCGACAAGGAAAACAAGGACGTATTTATTACGGTACGCAAGTAACCAGTAAACCTCCAACCATTGCTTTGTTTGTCAATGATCCCAAACGGTTAGATAATAATTATCGTCGCTACATTGAAAAACAATTTCGTCAACAATTAGGCTTTAAAGGTACACCCTTAAAATTACTTTGGCGTGGTAAACGTGTGCGAGATGGTGAAAATATGGGCGGAAATCGTGCTACGAAAGTTTAATCAAAATTAATAATTAACAACTAATTATCTTGTTATGTATCAAATTTAAAAACATAACCAATTTTTAGTTTTTTAAGGGTTATTGTCAATATTATGGGGAAATAAATACCAACTATCATACCCAATAATAAATGAACGAAAAAATTATTAATCAATAAAACATTTTGTAAAATTACTCTTAAAAAAGCACAAAATATAGTATGTGCTACAAAAATTTCTAAAGAAAATTCCCCCCATTTTTTTATTTCATTTAAACAATTAATTCTTTCTAAAAAAATAGATATTAAAATAGTTGAAATACTACCAATAATTGCAAATAAAGGTTTAATTGATGATTGATTTGTTAAGTCTAAAATTATTCCAAGACTTAAAATAGTAAACCCAAAAATACTAAATAAAATAAGATTTTTGTTGGATAGATAATTAAGTTTAGATAATAATTCTGGTTTTATTCCTAACCATACACCTATAGCAAAATACAAACTAAATAACCAGCTAGTGTATAATATACCTAAATATAGCATATTAATATTTAACCAATTAAAACCATAAACAATTATTGATAGAATTAAAAAATATAAAGGTGTTTTTTCTTTAGTTATTTGATACAATAATCCGTAAGTTATCACTATGATGAATAAACAGTAGAAAAACCAATATTGCATTATAGGAGCATACCAAATTTTTGCTAGTTCACTCCATTTCATTTCATGATTAGTATAGTGACTAAAAAATATTTGAAGAATACCTTGTAAAATTGACCAAAAGAAATACGGATAAACAATAGATTGTAAACGACTTTGAAAAAATTTGCCAAATGATTTAGAAAGACTTTTGTGGATAAATAAACCTGAGAGTAAGAAAAAAAGAGGCATATGAAAAGCATATATCCAAGAATCTTCAAAAGTAATGATTGATGATTGTAAGATAATTTTACTATTAACTAAAGAACGAATTAAATGTCCTAAAACAACTAAAAATATACCCAATCCTTTTGCATAATCTACCCATAAAATACGAGATTTGTCTGTCATAAAATAATTTTCTGTTTTTAATAAAACTAATTAAGTTTATAGTAAGAATAATTTATGTTAGTATATTTTTTCATAACTAATAAATAGTAAGATAGATTTAATCTATATTCTTAATATGATTCCTTCTTGGTTAGTGATTGGTGGAATAGGATTTTTAGTTAGTTTATTAGTTAATCGTATTCCACCTGATGATTTAAGGTGGTTTTTTCGTTTACAGCGCCCTCGTTGGCTAACTTTTGAATTTGCTATTCCTTTTATTTGGATTTTTATTTTTGTTTGTTTAATTTTATCCGCAAGTATTATTTGGGATAGTGATATTAGTATGGGCAAAAAAGCTGTATTAATGATTTTTTATCTAGGTTTAGAAATTGTTATTTTAGGCTACACAAGAGTTATGTGTGCAAAACGTAGTTTATTAGTAGGAACTTTTATTGGCGGAGGCGGATTTTTACTCGGTTTAATCTTAGCAATTCTGGTATTTTTCACTAACAAATCAGCACTTTTTCTATTAATACCATACCTTTTATGGAGTCCTATTGGTACTTATGTTACTTGGGCAATGATACCTTTAAATCGTGATTCTATCTAATTTAAAATAGTTAATAAATTTAATTTTAGACAAAAAATATAGCATTTTAATTAAAACTTATTATGCTTGTCATAAAACTAAATAAATAATTAAGAACCTTAAATAATCATCACAATTACTTAATATTAGACTTATAAAAAGTATCTGTGGTAAAATAGGTAAAATAATCCTTTTAAATGTCTTCAGCGAATGAACTCTAATCTCGATTTTCTCAATCATCTTAACCTGTGTCAACGTCAATCCGTAGAACATTTTTGCGGACCTTTATTAGTAGTCGCAGGAGCAGGTTCGGGAAAAACTAGAGCTTTAACCTATCGTATTGCTAATTTAATTTTAACCCATAATGTCCCCCCTGAAAATATTTTAGCTGTTACTTTTACTAATAAAGCAGCCAAGGAGATGAAAGAAAGAATTGAATTAATTTTCGCCAAAAAAATAGCTACAGAAAAACACGGGCAAAGATGGGATTTATTATCTGAATTAGAGCAAAAAAAAATAAAATCTAACGTTTATCGCAACACAATTAAACCTCTTTGGGTTGGTACTTTTCACAGTTTATGTGCTAAAATTTTGCGCTTTGATATAAATAAATATCAGGATGAAAAAGGAAGAGTTTGGCAAAGAAATTTTACTATTTTAGATGAGTCTGATGTTCAAAGTTTAGTTAAACAAATTGTTACTAAAAAACTAAATCTTGATGATAAAAAATTTGAACCTCGTAAAATGCGCTATAGCATTAGCAATATTAAAAATTTAGGCTTATCTCCACAACAATATGCCGAAGAAAATCCAGATTATAAAGGTAGAGTTATCGCAGAAATTTATGAAGAATATCAAAGTCAATTAGCAGCAAATAATGCCTTAGATTTTGATGATTTATTACTGATTCCCGTGCGAATTTTTCAACAAAATGAATCAGTTTTAGGTTATTGGCATCAACAATTTAAACATATTTTAGTGGATGAATATCAAGACACAAATCAAATTCAATATGAATTAATTAGACTTTTATCTACTAATAATGAGACGAATAAAAAACAATGGAATTGGCAAAATAGATCGGTTTTTGTAGTGGGTGATGCAGATCAATCTATCTACTCTTTCCGCATGGCAGATTTTACAATTTTGTTGAATTTTCAAGCGGATTTTGGAGATAATTTACCCGATGAAAATACTCAAACTATGGTAAAATTAGAAGAAAATTATCGCTCCAGAGAAAACATTTTACAAGTAGCAAATCATCTCATTGAAAAGAATACTCAACGCATTGATAAAGTCTTAAAAGCAACTCGTGGACAAGGTGAAACTATCTATACTTATCGGGCAGATAATGAAAGGGAAGAAGCTAGTTTTGTTTGTCGAAAAATTATGCAATTAGTGCAAGAAAATCCTGAATTAAACTGGGGTGATTTCGCCGTTTTATATCGCATTAACTCTCAATCTCGTGCCTTTGAAGATGAATTAATTAATAAAAATATTCCCTATAATATTGTAGGGGGTTTAAAGTTTTATGAGCGTAAAGAAATTAAAGACGCTTTAGCCTATTTGCGCTTAATAATTAACCCTGCTGATACTGTTAGTTTATTGCGAATTATTAATACTCCTAGACGAGGAATTGGTAAAACAACTATTGATAATTTATTGAATGCTTCTCAACAATTAAATATACCTTTATGGGAAATCATTAACGATGAAACTTCCGTTAATACTATTGCTGGAAAAGCGGCAAAAAAAGTTAATCAATTTGCACAAATGATTGCTGATTGTCAAGATAAAATAATCGAAAAACCAGCTTCAGAAATTATCAATCAAATTCTCAATTCTTCTGGTTATTTAGATGATTTAAAAGAACAAGGTACAGATGAAGCAGAAAATAGGACAGAAAACCTCAATGAGTTAGTTAATGCTATGCTTCAATTTCAAGAAGATAACGAAGATTCTAGTTTAGAAGGTTTCTTGAGTAGTGCAGCTTTAGCCTCTGATTTAGATAATCTTCAAGAAGGAGAAAAAGCAGTTTCTTTGATGACTTTACATTCGGCTAAAGGTTTAGAGTTTCCCATTGTTTTCTTGGTTGGTTTTGAGCAAGGTTTGTTGCCACATAATCGTAGTTTACGAGATCCGATGGATTTAGAAGAAGAAAGACGATTATGTTATGTGGGTATAACAAGGGCAAAAGAGCAATTATTTATCACCTATGCCAGAGAAAGATATTCTTGGGGAAATGTTGATTATTCCCCCCCCTCTCAGTTTTTGGAGGAATTGCCTCAAGATTTAATTACCAGTAATTTGCGCTCTCGTCAATCTATTTCTAAAAAAGCCAAGGAAGAATCTGAATCTCTATCCCCCTCTCAATCCCATGATTGGCAACAAGGAGATCGCCTGTATCACCCTCTTTTTGGCACGGGAATTGTTACTAATTTACTCGGATTGGGGAAGAAAAATACTATAGTTGTACAATTTGAAGTCGGGAAAAAAATTATTAATCCTAACCATACAAAACTAGAAAAAATTTAGTTTACTAATTAATAGTTAAAAATGATGTAAAATCATCATAAATATATCACTCGTGACAAATTAGTATTTTTATCTAAGAAATAAAAAGAGAGTTTTATGCACTTTTACGAATTAATAAAATTCCTTGAATATTTACAAAAAATGCTATATAAAATTATATTGATGATAAGTATTAAGTTTTTAAAAAATGAAAATATTAATAGTAGAAGATAATCAAGAAATTGCCACAGCAACAGCAGAAATATTAAAAAATAATCACTATTTAGTAGAAACAGCTTTTGATGGTAAAATAGGTTGGGAATTAGCTCAAACTATGACTTATGATTTAATTATTTTAGATTTAATGTTGCCTAAAATAGATGGTATTACTATCTGTCAAAAGTTAAGAAAAATTCATTGTCAATCTTTAATTTTAATGTTAACAGCTAAAGACACCAATTTAGATCAAGTCATCGGTTTAGATGCTGGAGCTGATGATTACATTGTGAAACCTTTTGACTTAAAATTGTTATTAGCAAGAATTAGAGCATTATTAAGAAGAAATCAAGCTAATTTACCCCCCATTTTAACATGGGAAAACCTTAGTTTAGATCCTAGTAAATGTGAAGTAAGATATCAAAATAAATTGCTACATTTAACTCCTAAAGAATATCATTTATTAGAGCTTTTTTTGCGTAATGGCGATCGCATTTTAACAAAATCGATGATAGTTGAAAGGTTATGGTCATTAGAAGAAATACCATTAGAAGAAACGGTAAAAGTACATATAAAAGCCTTAAGAAATAAGTTAAAATCAGTAGGAGGAAATCCTAATTTAATAGAGAATATATATGGCTTGGGTTATAGACTTAATCCCAATTTCTAAAGGGAAATTTCAAGATTTAAAAGCGAAATTAATTCTATCTTATTTATCGGTAATGATTACAATTTTTTCCTTATCAGGATTAGTTGTTTATCAAATTATAGCACATCATTTATATAAACAATTTGAAGAACATATGGCTCGATGGGCTGAAAATGCTAGTAAAATATTAGACTTAGTTAAACATGAGCATAAAGAATATTATCAAGAAACAGTTTCATCTTTAACATTAACAGATTTAATTAATAAAGCAGAATCAAAGAATCAAGTAACTTCTAAAAATTTATTTGCAGAGAAAAATCAATCAATACAGTGGTTTAATGAAAAACATCAACTATTAATTCAAGAAGGAAATCTATCTAATAATTGGCTAACATTTCCTACTAATAAACAAACTCAAAATTACGATAAAGAAAAGCATCTTTTCTCCTTGATATTACCTGTTTATAGTAATAATAAACCTAACACATTAATCGGATATATAAAAGTAACAGAATCAACTTTAACCCTAGAAAAAAATTTAAAGTTATTGCAATGGAGTTTAATTTTTACAGGTATTTTTACTTTAGCATTAAGTACCATTGGAGGAATTTTTCTTACCCAAAAATCTTTAAAACCCATCAAAGCTAGTTTTGAAGAATTAAAACAATTTACCGCCGACGCATCTCACGAATTACGCACCCCTTTAACCGTCATTTCAACATCGACAGATGTAATATTATCTCATCCAGAAAAAATTGACGCTTTAGACTTAAATAAAATTAAAGCTATTACCAGCGCAACTAAACAAATGACAATTTTAGTTAGTGATTTATTATTACTAGCAAGGATGGATAATCATGAGAAAAAACAAGAAAAAGAATTAATTAATATTCCTATTGATGAAATGTGGGAAGATTTGCTAGATTTTACTCAAATAAAAGCTGAAGAGAAAAAAATTACCTTAGAATCTCATTTAATCAATCATGTTTTTGTCAAGGGAAATATCAGTCATTTACAACGGTTATTTAGCAATATTCTCAATAATGCCATTCAATATACTGATGAAGGAGGAAAAGTTATCGTTACTATAGAAAAAAACTACCCCAACGTTTTGATAAAAATAAAAGATACTGGTATTGGTATTAAAGAAACAGAATTAAAACACATTTTTCAACGTTTTTGGAGAGGAGAAGAAGGAAGAAATCATCGTCGTGAAGGTAGTGGATTAGGATTAGCGATTGCCGAGAAAATTACCCTTAATTATGGTGGTAAAATCACCGTTTCTAGTGAATTAGGAAAAGGAAGTCTTTTTTCTATTTATTTACCTCTTAGTTTTTGTGATGAGGCGAAAAATTAGAAAATAAAGGAAAATAATTCATTAGACTTTATCTATACAAAAGACAAAAAGTAACAAAGATTATTAGTTATTCTTCTTAATTTAAAATGTACAATTTTTAAATGCTTTACTACTTAGTCAATTATAGTTAATGTCTATTATTCATTATTCATTATTCATTATTCATTATTCATTATTCCGCTTATCAATTTCTTATCTTCCCTAAATCTTAACTTTTATTCTTTACAATTCACAATTAAATAACAATAAGATTAATTTGAAATAGATTTATGGATACCAAAACCTTAAGAAAATTACATCGTAAATTTGCACCTATAGTGTTTTTACCCGTTTTCCTTACTGCATTCACCGGAGTATTTTATCGAGTTGCTAGAAGTTGGTTTGGCGCTTCTGATGAATTAGGAGACTTTATCCTGTTTATTCATCAAGGAGAATTTTTAGGAAAAGACTTAAGAGTTTTTTATGTACTTCTTAATGGTTTAGGATTAATTGCTATGGTAGCTACTGGAATTATCATGACAGGAATTTTTCGTAGTAAAAAAGTCAAAAAAGTAGATGAAAATTAAAGATTATTTATCTTCTGTTAGCTTTATCTTTAAATATTTCACGTAAGTCAGTCAGTATTCGAGAAATTTAACTTACATTTTTGATTAAACTCCTTTGTGTTGTCTGTTAGATGCAAATCAATTTATCAAAGTATTATTTAATTCTTTTTTCTCGAAAACTAGAGATGAGACTTATACACGACATGGAGTTAAAATAAACTAAACAATAAATTATTGACGATGAAAGTTAAAGCCGCCGTTGCCTTAGAAGCAGGAAAACCTCTCACTATCGAAGTCGTTGACTTACAACCTCCTCAAGCAGGAGAAGTGTTAGTAGAAATAAAAGCTACAGGAGTTTGTCATACTGATGCTTATACTTTATCAGGAAAAGATCCAGAAGGTTTATTTCCTAGTATTTTAGGTCATGAAGGTGCAGGAATTGTGGTAGAAGTAGGTAAAGACGTTAAAAGTCTTAAAGTTGGCGATCATGTGATACCTTTATATATACCAGAATGCCGACAATGCGAATATTGTCTTAGTTTTAAAACAAACCTCTGTCAAGCCATTCGAGTTACTCAAGGTAAAGGTTTAATGCCAGATGGTAGTAGTCGTTTTTCCCTCCATGGTAAACCCTTACACCATTATATGGGCACTTCTACCTTTGCCAATTATACCGTTGTGCCAGAAATTGCCCTAGCCAAAATTCGCAAAGATGTACCTTTTGAAAAAGTTTGTTATATTGGTTGTGGTGTTACCACTGGTATTGGTGCGGTAATTAATACTGCAAAAGTAGAAGTAGGTGCCAATGTAGTAGTTTTCGGCTTAGGCGGTATTGGTTTAAATGTCATTCAAGGCTGTCGAATGGTAGGCGCAAATATGATTATCGGTGTCGATATTAACTCTAGCAAAAAAGCCATCGCTGAAAAATTTGGGATGACACATTTTGTTAACCCTCAAGAAATAGAAGGAGATTTAATTGCTTATCTCGTTGACTTAACCAAAGGAGGCGCAGATTATAGTTTTGAATGTATCGGTAACACCAAAGTTATGCGTCAAGCCTTAGAATGTTGTCATAAAGGTTGGGGAGTTTCTACTATTATAGGCGTTGCTGGAGCTGGAGAAGAAATAAGTACAAAACCTTTTCAGTTAGTTACAGGTAGAATTTGGAAAGGAAGCGCCTTTGGTGGAGCAAAAGGAAGAACTGATGTACCAAAAATTGTTGATTGGTATAAAGAAGGAAAAATTAATATTGATGATTTAATTACTCATATTATGCCTTTAGAAGATATTAACACCGCTTTTGATTTGATGCACAAAGGAGAATCTATCCGCAGTGTCATAACATTTTAAGTAAAAAAGATAATTATTAATTTTTTATAACAATTAGAAAACGATTATTATTTCATTATTGATTATTAATTGTTAACATTGATACTGTTAAAAGAAATAAAGAGTTTTATTAATGAATTTGAGATTATCTAGTTTAGATTAATAGTTTTTAAGATTCATCTCAAGATGTAAAATTTTATGCTTAATAATTATTTAAACTTGATATATCATTTATCTAGTAATCAAAGTTAAGCGATGGTAAAGCTAGAAAAATTCTTAAAATGTTGATATTTTCAGGGGATTAATAGGAGTAAAACTGATGAATTTTAGTCATATCCAATTTTGTAGCGATAAAACGAAAATAGATTTAGTACAATTATTAGAGTTATATAAAAATACTGCTTTTTGGGCACAAAATCGTACTTTAGAAGATGTTAAAATTGCTATTATTAATAGTAATCCTGTAGTTTCCATTTGGGATAATCAACGGTTAATCGGTAGCGCCAGAGCAACATCTGATGGAGTTTATCGTGCTACGATTTGGGATGTAGTAATTCACCCTGATTATCAAGGTTATGGTTTAGGTAGTAAATTAGTAGAAACTTTAATCACTCATCCTCATCTTAATCGAGTAGAAAGAATTTATTTAACTACGACTCACCAACAAAAGTTTTATCAAAAAATTGGTTTTACAGAAAACCCCACGACTACTATGGTTTTATATAACCGTTATCCCACTACTAATGATTTTCTTAAAGAATCACAACAGTTAATAATTGATAATTAATTCTTCTTCCACAAAAAATTTTAAACTAACCATTAGACATCTCCAAAAATTAAAAATAAAATCAGTTTAAGATAAGAAATTATCAACTTTAACTATGATTGCTTTTTTAAATTAACAGGAAGAAATATCTGCCATTGTGTAGCGTTATTATTCTCTTTATCAGAATTAATTACTAACTTACCTCTCATCATTTCTAATAAAGTTTCTCCTAACATAATTTTCATGCCATTAGAAAATTGAGGCATCTTATTTAACTGTTTCAACTCTTCTATCGGAGGTTTAATTAAGTCTATATTTTCACTAATAGTTAAATGTTGAGACGGAAAGTTAATCTTGATTATCACTTGATTAGTCTCTTCTTTACTAACCACTCTTAATATTATTTCTCCTATTTCACTATAATCAATAACTACCTCAAGCAAGAAAAAAAGAATATTGGTTAATTTTTCTCTATCAACATTTACGATTATATTATCATTATCTTCTATTTTCTCTAACTTTAACTTGAGGTTACGATTCGCCGCCTGTAAACTCATTATTTCTTGGATGTCTTCTAATAATTCTGATAAATTAACTTTTTGTATTTCTAAATTTAGCCTACCTACTTCTATTTTAGATACTTCTGTTAATTGATCAATAATTCTCATTAATTTTTTAGCGTATTTATAAGCCTCTTCTATAAATTCCCTTTCTTCTTCCTTACTTTCACACAAATCATTAATAATTAATTGATGTAATCCCATTAAACTACTTAAAGGTGAACGAATTTCATGGGAGATTCTACCAAGAAAACCAGCTTTAAATTGACTATTTTGTAAGGATTCTTGATAAGCAAGTTTAGTTTTAGTTAATTCTTCCGTAAGATTTTTTATCTCTGTCATGGGGATTGAATTTAATATTTTTTTGTGTAATGTTGTAATGGTATTTATCAACTCAAATTCTGATTAACTCTTAACTTATTTATTCTTGATTAATTCTTGAGTCAAAATAAGCTATCTTTCTTTCATAACTAATAAACAAAACAATGATTAAATGGATTAAGAATAAAACTCCTCTGATAAGTAAGTAGGCAAAATTAATTGTATGTTTACTTGATAAAAGGTAAAAGGCAAAAAAGATTATTAGTTATTTTTACTAATTTTAAAATATATAATCCCTAAATGCTTTAATACTTAAAGAATCAAAAGTAGAAGCCTTTACTAAAAGCCAGAAAACAATCTTTTAAAAAAAGTCTAATTCCTAATTCCCTTTTTCCTAATTAATTCCTATGTCTTCACCATCAAATAAACCTTATCAAAGTCGATTATTTAATTTTATCAACAGACATTATATCAAGTTTAATAGTCAAATTAATGTTAAATTCCGTGAATTAAGGTATGTAGCCACAACAGGTTTACAAACTCTAATTTTTCCTTTCTTTTGGCTATGGGAAAACACAAAAAAAATTAATAATACCTTTTCTGCTTCTTCTTCCTCTGTCTCTTCTTTTTTAAAAGATTCTTCCTCACAAAAAAAATTACTTTCAGGGGATGATGTAATTATCAATGTTAATGAGGCTATTAATCTTCATCCTCAATTAACATCTTTTCCTCTCAAAAATTTTCAAGGTTTTGCTAGTCGTATCAACGATAAACATATTATTTGTATTTTAGATAATAATAAATTTATAGATGTTATCCCTCTGAATAAACAAGAAGAAGTTAGTAATATTATCCATAACATAACCGATAAACTCACTAATATTCAACTTTTACCACCAACTTCACCATCAAACTTTTTTTCTCGATTTTTACACTGGTTTAATCTTTCGGGAAAGTCAAAAATTGACATTAATATTTCCCAAAATATTAATCATCTCCAAGAATCAGATTTAGTGATAAAGAATGAATCACCTTCTACTTTATTTTTATCCCAAAGGAGTCAAATAATTTTATTTATTGACAGTTGTTTTGCCATGTTAGAAAATATAACATTTTTAAGAAATCCTATAGACAATGATGAAAATAATTTAGATAGTCAAAGTAAAATTACTAATGGGAAAAATCAAGATAATAATATGACTAATTATTCCCAAACATTAAATCCAGAAGATAAAGAAAAGTTATGGATTTTTATGTTAATTCAAGAAGCTATTAACTACTTTTTTAAGAAAGGGAATAATCAAGCTAGTCTCACCAAAAATAATTCTAATATTAACGATAAACTATCTTCTAAGGATAACAATAAACTAAGTTTACCAGAGGAAAATATCACTAATAATAACGCTATTCAGAATATAATTATTCAAGCTCAAGATAATTTAGAAAATATTATCCCTTTTGTAAAAAATACCAGTGAGCAGATAATTAGTCAAGGTTTTACTCAACTAAATATTACTAAAAATAATTTACAAAATAAACTCAATAATCCTGATGATCCTTTTCAAGTTAAAATATTAATCTGGGCAGCTATTGACTACTTTTTCAATCATAAAAATAAGCCTAAAAATCTATCATCTAACAGTAGTTTTTCAGAAACAGAAATTCTAGTTATCAATGAAGAGGTTGCAGATCCTTGGTTATTATGGGAAGATTTATATGGTTATAATGCCTTACCCTATTCTTCCATTAATGATCATAATTCTCTTACCATTAATCAGGGTGAAGAAAATATAGAATTAGCAGTTTTAGATGTTGAAATTGATTACAAAAAAAATAACACCATCGTAGAAACAAAAAGTAATTTAAACAATATAATTATTCAAGAAGAAGAAGAAAAAAAAGAAATAGACGTAAACGTTATCGAGATAAAATACGAAAAACATTTATTAGAAATTATTTTAGAAAAACTAGATCAAATTATCCTATGGTTAGAGGAAATTCTTGTTACAATAATCAATAGAATAAAATTATTAACTCAAAAATAGTGTTAACTGTTAATTGTTAGTATATAGTCCAAATAACTAAAATATATTGAAATAATTTATTATTAGAAAGGAATATTATCTAGTTTATTAGGATTAATAGCATCATCATCTAAATCATCAGATTTATAGTCATTTAAACTGACAACTTTATTGTGAGGGGGATTACTGTTATTATTACCACCAAGAGGATAAATATGAGAAATCGTCATTTCCGCAATTTTTTCTTTATATCCTTGTCTTTCAACTAAATCCATTTTTAAACGCCCAGTTAATACAACTTGATTACCTTCAGAGTATTTTTGCTCAATCTCCGTAGCCAAGTTACCCCAAGCAACGGCTTTAAGAGTAAAAGGAGGATTATTAGGAGAAGGATTTTCAAATTCCACCATCATCTCAGTAACTGCCAATTGACTATCTTGAGTGTATCTTAATTGAGGATTACGAACGATTTTTGCCATTAAAACGCAACTATTCATAATTTTAACTTCTTACTTAACTATAATATAAGGTCATGATTTTTAACTATCTACTATTTTGCCACAATCAAACAAAAATAGTAGTTTAAAAATACTAATTTTTTTTCATATCATGAAAATTACGAGATTTTCGGGGTTGACAAGGATTTCCCCATGCCATAGTTTCGGCAGGAATATTTTTAAAAACGCTACTTCTACCACCAATTACCGTATTAGCACCAATCTTAACACCTTGAGCCACAAAACAATCCGCCGCAATCCAAACTCCGTTACCAATAATGATAGGTGCAATAATCAGAGGAAAATTAACATGATTTGCGTCATGACTACCTGTACAAAAATAGCATTTTTGCGATATAATAGAATTAGACCCAATTTTAATTCTGTCTAAACTATATAAATAAACTTGATCACCAATCCAACTATAATCCCCAATTTCCACTTTCCAAGGAAAATATATCTTAACACTGGGGCGGATAACAACATTTTTACCAATTTTTGCACCAAAAAGTCTTAATAAAGCACATCGAAAACTATTGAGATTATGAGGAGTAATGGGGAAAATAATTGCTTCAATTAACCACCATAAAAAAATAAACCATTGAGGCTTACCTCGATTAAAGGAAGAATTATATTGACTTAAATCAAACCAAGATTTACTATCTAAAATAGGCTCTAATTCTGGTGTGATTGGGTTTTCATTATTCATAAGAATATTAATGTATAAAAAATTTAATAATTAATAGAAATAGTTTAACAGTAAAGTTAGTATTTTTATTAGATAATTAAATAGAAATAATAGCTAACATTTTAAAAAAGATAAAAACTCAGATGAGATTGATATAGTATAAAATTATAATTTTTATTTGGGATTTTATGGACTAAATATCAAATAAAACTTAACAATTACTAACTCTAAAATATACAAAATTTTATGGAAAATTCTAACATAATTTTAGTCACAGGTGCAGCAAATTCAGGTAAAAGTGAATGGGGAGAATATTTAGTAAATAATAGTCAAAAACCAGTAATTTATATAGCAACAGCTCAAAAAATTGAGAATGATGAAGAATGGATGTTAAAAATAAAGAAACATCAAGAAAGAAGAGCAAAAAATTGGCAAACATTGGAAATTCCCTTAGATTTACCTTTAGCAATTGACAAAATTTCTGAGGATAATTCTATCTTAATAGATTCTCTTGGTACATGGGTAGCTAACTTTTTAGAAGAGGATGAATTTAATTGGCAAATGCAAGTAGAAAAATTAATTTTTAGTTTAGAAAATACCTCTAATTATATAATTTTAGTAGCAGAAGAAACAGGTTGGGGTGTTATTCCCGCTTATCCCCAAGGGCGCTTATTTCGTAACCGTTTAGGCAAACTTATTCGTTTAGTGGGAAGCATTGCAAAAACTGTCTATTTAATAGTCGGAGGTTACGCCGTTGATGTGAGTAAAATTGGTGTAAAGTTAGATAGATATATTATTATCGATAAATAATGGATTTTAGCGGATAATATGGCGATCGCCTTATTTAATTTAAGCTGAATTTTTATATACTCAAATGTTATGTTGATTAATATACAAAATTAAATAAAATTGAAATTTAAACTTTAAATAATTAGAACAAATCGTCTTGAATTTTCTGTAGAATATAGTTTTGATATGGAGACAAAATTAGTCATAGCTACACATCTATTATATTAGGGAATTATTAAGTTTCCTAAGTCATAAATACCTGTTTTATCCGCAGGAATTTCAAAAATCTTCGATTGAGGTGGATCTGTAAATAATTTTAATTCGTAACGTCCGGGTTTTAACCCCAGTAACGCAAATTTACCTACTTTATTAGTAAATAAGGTAACAGGTGACCAATTAGGATCAGATAAAGATGTTACTTGTCCTACTTGTAATGCGATCACTTCACCAGCACTATTTTTAAGTACTCCTCTTAAAAAAACTGTGGCTTCAGTGCCGACAACAATTACAGTACCACTTTTATAACTAGGCAAGAGACTAAAAATTGTTTTGCCCAAATCATAACCTAAAGGCATATTTGGTGCATCTACTCGGATAGTTGTCACCGTATAAGAACTTAAATCAGGTACAACCGCAGAACCAAAAAAACTGGTTTGAGCTACATAACCATATAAATTACATTGGTTAGAAGTTAAGGTGAAAAGCAATGTGTCAAGGGGTTTTCATAGAAAAAATTGTCCAAATTTTTCCCTTTATCTGGAAAAGGAGCAATAATCAATTTCATTCTTGGTTTTCTTTGTCTTTTGACAATTCCTAAAT
>NZ_JBGSUU010000112.1:0-13935 GCF_041753295.1 Geminocystis sp. | reverse complement strand
ACTGGATCTATTTTTTGACACCAGCGATTAAAACATGGTGGCATTGATGAAGATGTTGTTTCTTTCATTTTGACCTAAAAACGTTATAATACAAAAATTATAACCTAATTTCTTTTATCGTTTTGTTTAAGTACCGTTAATCTAAATCGTGAAAATTTAATTCCTTCAGAAAATTATTTATTATCAATTATTAAAATGTCTGATTTACAAAATATCGCAAAAGAAACTCAAATTGCAGCTCGTCAATTAGGAATATTACCAGAAACCGCTAGAAATAACGCTCTCATGGCGATCGCTTCTGCCCTTGAAAAACATCAAAATGAGATTATTACTGCCAATAAAGCTGATTGTGATGCCTCTGAGGGGGTAATTTCTTCTGCCCTCTATGCCCGTTTAAAGTTAGGGGAGTCTAAATTAAAAAGTGCTATAGCTGGAGTGCAAGATGTGGCAAGATTAGATGATCCTATTGCCATGGTATCTTTAAAAAGAGAGTTAGATGAAGGATTAATATTACATCGTGTTAGTTGCCCTTTAGGAGTTTTAGGCGTAATTTTTGAAGCGCGCCCCGATGCTTTAATTCAGATTACCAGTTTAGCCATCAAATCAGGTAACGGCGTTATTTTGAAGGGAGGAAAAGAAGCATTACAAACTTGTACAACATTAGTTAAAATTATCCACGAAACCCTGAAAAATACTGAAGTTAATCCCAATGCCATACAATTATTAACTACCAGAGAAGAAATTAAGGGATTATTGACATTAGATAAATATGTTGACTTAATTATACCTCGTGGATCTAATGAATTTGTCCGTTATGTCCAAGAAAACACTAAAATTCCCGTTTTAGGCCATGCAGACGGTATTTGTCATCTATTTATTGACTCTGACGCTGATTTACTTCAAACTATTAATATTACCGTTGATGCTAAAACCCATTATCCTGCCGCCTGTAACTCTATCGAAACTCTTTTAATTCATAAAGCGATCGCCACTAAATTTTTACCTGAGATAGCTAAAGCATTGAGAGAAAAAGGAGTTGAGTTAAGAGGAGATGAAGAAACCCAAAAAATTATTAACTGTGAAAGTGCAACGGAAGAAGATTGGCAAACAGAATACAGTGATTTAATTTTAGCCATTAAAATTGTGGATAATTTAACCAATGCTATCAGTCATATTAACCAATACGGCTCAAAACATACCGATGCTATTGTGACGAATAATCAACAAAATGCAGAAATATTCATGAGTCAAGTGGACTCAGCAGGAGTATATCATAATTGTTCTACTCGTTTCGCTGATGGTTTTCGTTATGGTTTTGGAGCAGAAGTAGGTATAAGTACTCAAAAAATGCCCCCCAGAGGGCCAGTTGGTTTAGAAGGCTTAGTTACTTACAAGTATAAATTAATTGGTAACGGGCAAATTGCGGCAACTTATACAGGAGATAATCCTAAAGATTTTACCCATAAAAATTTGTTGCAAGAATGTTAGATTTACAAAGATTTGAGGTAAGGAAAGGGTATCAGAGATAAAACTCGCCCCCTAACCCCCAATTTTGGGGGAAATTAACTTATTATTTTCCTACCACTTAAAATAAACACCTTCTAACTAACTATTAACTCTCAATAATTTTTTGAGCTAATTCGATATTAAAATAGTCATGATAATAATTATTACCTTTAATAACTTGAAAAAATAGATCAGGTTCACCTAAACTATTTAACACTAAAAAAGCATCATCAAAATTTTGATTTTTACTATAATCATTGATAGTAATTACTGTTTTTAAACCTGCCTGAGTTGCGGCTATTAATCCTTGATTTGTGTCTTCGATGGCTAAACATTCCCCAGAAGAAAGATTAAGTTTTTCTAAGGCTAACAAATAAATATCCGCCGCAGGTTTTTTATTCTTAACCATATCTCCTGCCGCAATTACTTCAAAATATTTACTCATTTCTTCCCCTAAAGAAGTATCTAACAAAGCCTTCACATTTTCTAAAGATGCCGTAGATGCGATCGCCAATTTTATATTTTGATTGTATGCTTCTGTAATTAATCTTTTCACCCCAAGACGTAAAGGAATAGCATTATTAACTAATAGTTGACGATAATAAATACTTTTTTGTCGATGTAAAGAGAGAATAAATTGATCTAAAGGCTCATTTATAGTAAATTCGGGGAGATAATGGGTGATATAGTGCTTTAAACGCTCTTTTCCGCCACCAATTTCTAATAAATCACCGTATAAATCAATATCCCATTGCCATGATAAACCAGCCTTTTGGAAAGCCAAATTAAAAGCAACTCGATGACCATGTTTTTCTGTTTGTGCTAAAGTACCATCAACATCGAATATCAGAGCTTTAAGTGTCATAATTAATGAGATAGATTTAAGTTTACAAATCTTTACGTTTTGCCCTAAGAAAAAAGCAGTTTCACTGATAAGATCAGATAACCATCAGTTCTGTAGATAAAACTACACTGTTAAGGTGACACAGAATCAAAAACAACGGATAAAAATAATCCTAAGTTGATGGATAAATAAAAACATATAAAATAATTATTTAAGTTATCTTAATTTTGGAGGCTCAATTTTCATGAAATTATGGAATCGTATTGTAACGGTATTTAGTTTAATGTTGTTATTAGTTTCAGTGACTTTTAGTCAACCTGCCCAAGCATTAGATTTTAATACTATTTTACAAGGAAATTCTCGTATTTTAGCAGTAGAAAATGATCGTCGTAATGCCGCAGATGAGTTATTACGTACTGAATTTGGTCAAAAAATCGACATAAACAATAGCGATATTCGTGATTTTCGTGATTTAAGAGGATTTTATCCTAAATTAGCCAGTATTATCATTCAAAATGCACCTTATGAACAAGTAGAAGATATTTTACTTATTCCGGGGTTAAGTGATTCTCAAAAAGAAAGATTACAAGCTAATATTGACAATTTTACGGCAACTCCTGTAGAAGAAGTCTTCAACGAAGGGGATGAGCGTTATAACGCTGGTGTTTACTAAAGTAACTCTAAATCTAAATCTCTAGGTATCAGGTGTCAGGTATTAGGTATTAGGTATTAGGTATTAGGTATTAGGTATTAGGTATTAGGTATTAGGTATTAGGTAAAGAATTGATAAAAAACTATTAATAATTGATTTCCCACTTGATTAATTAAATTAAATCATTGAAGGAAAGTTGAAAAATTAACCTAAAACCTAAAATCTAAAGCCTGAAACCTAATCATATCAAACATTCTTGTATCGAACTCAGGTAACTTTAGGAGAGAATAAAAAAAAGTCCCCATAATTGGGGATTTAGGGGCGAAATTAATTTAATTCTTAATGTTGTTTTGCCATTCTCATTAGTATTTCATGAGTACTAACTTCTTCTTCTCCCTCCACAGGGATTCTCTTGACATAACTACCATCAGATTTTAACTCCCATGATTGTCGATTATCTGATAACATAATTTCCAATATTTCTTGTAACTGTTTAATCAATTTTGGCTCTTCAATAGGTGTAATTGCTTCAACCCTACGAGATAAATTGCGCCCCATCCAATCAGCACTACCGATATAAATTTCTTCTTCTCCGTTATTGTGAAAATAAAATATACGAGAGTGTTCAAGAAAACGTCCGATAATGCTAATAACTCTAATATTTTCGCTAATACCTTCAATACCCGGGCGTAAACTACAAATACCTCTGACAATTAAATCAATTTTTACTCCAGCTTGGGAAGCACGATATAAAGCCTGAATTACTGGCACATCTACAACAGAGTTCATTTTAGCGATAATTCTACCACTGCCACCATCTCGACTGTGTTCTGCTTCTCTTTTAATCATAGCAATCATGCGATCGCGCATTGTCACAGGGGCAACTAATAATTTACGAAAAGCCTTTTGTTTAGAATAACCAGTGAGGAAGTTAAATAAATCCGTCAAATCAGCGCCTAAATCTTCACGACAACTAATTAAACCAATATCGGTATAAAGTCTAGCGGTTTTAGGATTATAATTACCAGTACCAATATGAACATAACGACGAATTTGATCTTTTTCCTTACGCACCACTAAAATTATTTTAGTATGGGTTTTTAAGCCAACAATACCATAAACAACATGGACTCCAGCATTTTCTAATTTTCTTGCCCAAATAATGTTATTTTCCTCGTCAAAACGAGCTTTTAATTCCACTAAAGCGATAACTTGTTTACCATTTTCCGCCGCATCAATTAAGGCTTTGAGAATAGGAGAATCTCCCGAAGTGCGATAAAGAGTCATTTTTATTGCCATGACGTGAGGATCATGAGCGGCTTGAGTAATAAATTGTTGTACAGTGGAAGAAAAAGAATGGTAGGGATGATGTACCATTAAATCAGATTTACGAATCATGGCAAAAAACTTGTCACTAATAGTATTATCATCTTCATTTTCTTTAGCCATTTCTAACTCTTGAAATTGATCAAAGGGAGGAGGTATAATGCCACTCCAAGGAGTATCTTTTAATTCAGGTAAAGGTAAACTAGCCAAATCGAATAAATGATTTAACCCTAATAAACCATCAATTTCATAAACATCTATCTCTTCTAAATCTAAGCCTTCCATCAACATTTGCTTAATATTATCAGCCATAGAAGGATGAATTTCTAGGCGTACAGCCGAACCAGCAAAACGTCGTTTTCTTAATTCTTGTTGTATTGCTAATAATAAGTCATCGGCTTCGTCTTCCTGTACTCCTAAATCAGCATCTCTAGTTAAACGAAAATTATGACATTCTTGGACATTCATCCCCGGAAATAAGGCTTCTAGGTAGTGTGACATAACTTGTTCGATAGGGATACCTACCCACAAAGGAATTTCGTCACAATTATGAACTTTTCGTAATTCAGGAGGAAAAGTAATAAAACGAGGGAGAGTCTTCGGTACTTTTACTCTAGCGAATAATTCTGCCCCAGTATCAGGGTTTTTGACTAATACAGCTAAATTTAAGCTCAAATTAGACATATGAGGAAAAGGATGACTCGGATCAACGGCTAGGGGTGTTAGTACGGGGAATATGCTACTATCAAAATATTGATGTAAATAATCTCTCTGTTTTTCGTTAAGATCAACAAAATTAACTAAATATACTCCATGAGTAATTAATTCTTGTTTAAGTTTATACTCAAAATTTTCGACTAATTGCTTAATTAAAGGGCGTAAATGATTATTAATATCATAAATTTGTTGTACGGGTGTTCTACCATCAGGAGTTAATTTTGTTACTTCCGCTTCAATCTGTCGCTTTAATGCCGCTACCCTTACCATAAAAAATTCATCAAGATTTGCACTAAAAATAGCGGTGAATTTTAGTCTTTCCAGTAATAATGTTTTTTCGTTTAAGGCTTCTTGTAATACCCGATAATTGAATTCTAACCAACTCAATTCTCGATTAAAATAATACTCAGGTTCGTTAAGATTAATAGTTTGATCTTTCATACAAATATTTATTTCAAATTAATTGAAAATTTAATGATGATTGTGGATATTCTTTACCCTACTTAATCATATTATCTTGATAGGATCTGTAATCAGATTATGATTTGGTTAATAAACCTTATTAGATATTTATTCTTAATGGCTTTTTTGCCTTCTAGCCCTCAACTTTAGAGGAGAAATCGCCTCCAGCCCCCAACTTTGGGGGAGAATAAGTTAATGAATTGAAGTCCCCAGACTTGGGGATTTAGGGGCGTATTCCACACTTCGGGATTTAGGGGTATATTTAACTCTCTACAAAAATATTCGCACTTGTTAAGGCTAAACCCGTATTTAAAGTGGCGATTTGTAATGCTGAAGTGATACCAGTACCATCTTGATCAAAGAAGAAAGCTCCCGTTGAGCTATTATAAATAAAGCGTTGACTGGCATTCGTTGCCGCACTACCAATAAGGAATTGAGCAGTAGTTAGATTAGCATTTGCCGTTAAACCACCATCAAAACCAGAAGCAGAAATCACTATTTTATCCCCTTGAGCTAGGTTAAAATCAGTAATTCTGTCGATACCTTCATCAGCATATTTAAACACAAAGCGATCGCCTCCAGTACCAACTGTTAAGGTATCATTGCCATTTCCACCGATTAAAATATCGTTACCATCGCCACCAAGTAATACATCATTACCCAAACCACCGATTAACTTATCATTACCCGTGCCACCGTCAAGACGATCATTATTGTTACCGCCGTTAAGGTTATCATTACCAGCAGCACCGTTAAGGGTATCATTACCATTATTACCGTTGATGATATTTGCGCCACTGTTACCAGTAATACTATTATTGAGGGTGTTACCGATACCTGTAAGGTTACTTGTACCTGTTAAGGTGAGATTTTCTAAGTTACTGCCTAAAACATAGCTGATACTAGAGTTTACGATGTCTGTACCCTCATTGCTATTTTCGATAACTCGATCACCTGTGCTATTAACATAATAAGTATCATTACCCGTACTTCCTACCATGCTATCATTACCAGTGCCACCGTCTAAGATGTCATTACCTGCTAATCCTCGTAAAGTATCATTACCTCCCAATCCTTGTAAGGTATCATTGCCCGTACCTCCACTAAGATTGTTGTTGTTAGCATTTCCCACTAATAATAAATTAGTATTGGTATCATCATTGGTAATTGTGCCTAAACCTTGATTATCAGAAATCGTAGCATTAGTCGCACTACTGAGATTAACAAAGAATGTCTCGTTAGTTTCTAAAGTAGTATCACCGTTGATCACTACAGAAATAGTTTTACTGGTTTCATTGGTAGCAAAACTCAAACTACCACTTTTGGCAACATAATCGCTTCCTGCTGTTGCCGTACCGTTAGCAGTAGCATAGTTAACAGTAATAGTGCCTGTGGGTGTACCCGTGCGAGTGACGGTAAAGACGGCGTTTTTTGTACCGCTATTGCCTTCGGTGATACTAATATCGTTGATGCGTAAGGTGGGTAAGGTTGTTACTACTGTCTGAAACTCAAATGCACCAATGTCCACACTAGAGCCATTTACCCTCGTAGAATTACCACCCCGTTGATCAAAAGGTACTGCTTCACTGCGGTTGCCATCGCCGTCAATGTCTGCTAAATCTTGACTAATTAATACCGTTAAACCTGCATTAATGGCACGACTACCCGTTAACAAGGCGTGGGTTTTCGTCACACCACCATTATTAGCTAACGCCCCTAAACCTGCAGTTTGCCCTGATGTTAAAACAATATCGCTACCTGTTCCAATTGTACCACTAGCCCCTGTAAGATTACCAATGAGGTTATAACCATTACCCTGCACTGAACCACTAATATCAGGGTTTTTTGTGCCACTACCTGCATTATTCGGAGTATCAAAATTACCAGCGACAATCGTATTTCTCAGACCCAAAGCACCTTGATCAGAATAAATACCTCCACCATCTCCTCCACCATTATTATCAGCATCAGCAAGGTTGTTAGAGTCGAATGGGAGATCCCTCTCCCAAACTCTCCTTCAAAACCGTGCATGCGACTTTCACCGCACACGGCTCCTCAGTAAACTACGAACGAGTCAAACTACCATCACTGGCAGTTTTCTTATCGTGACAATGTTTGTGCAATAGTTGGAGATTATCATAACTATCCCTTCCGCCTAAAGACTTCGGAATAATATGGTCAATCTCCCACAAGTCCCCAGTCATAAACTGAGCAACACACACTTTACAGACCCCCTTATCCCTCTTCAGAAGAAAACTCTCCCGATTTGATAACAAAGGATTTTCACCCATACGTTTAGCCCAGTAAGCTACATCGCCGTCAAAAGGAGATTTACTTCCTTTCACCTTTGTATGCCTTACGATCTTTGTCCAAGTATGTTTAAATAAGTTCAAACCATTTTCAGTCGAGAACACCCAGTTATCACCGCCTACAGTGTGCCAATACTTCCGTACAGCAACTTTCTTCGATTTACCCAAATGTCTTCTAAAAGCCCACTTTTCCAGTTTCAGATACATTTCGTGATCTAATTTGTCAAACGTTTCCGATGAACAAACTACTTTATAATAATTACACCACCCTTTAATGACTGGGTTTAGGCGACTAATTAAAGCCTCCTGCGGTGCTGTATTATGATCATGTACTATTTCTTTCAACTTTCTACTATGTTCCTTTATATTCTTCTTCGACGGTTTTATCAAAGTCTTGAATCCGAGCTTCTCTCCATTCCTTTTCTTTCCTGAGAATCTATCTTCGACAGCGTATTGCCTAACATTGAATCCCAGGAAGTCAAAACCCACATTCCCCTCGTGACAATAGAGTGTATGTGTAATGGACGTTTTCTCTAGATTAAGCTCTAACCCTATTTCTCCCAACCATTCTTCCATAATTAACTTACAGATTTTTATCACCTCTAACTCGCGATGTAAAATCACAAAGTCATCAGCATAACGAATAAGCCCTAGAGCCTGTTCATTCCTTTCCTTACCACCTTTTAATGTTCTTGCAAATTCTTTTATCCGATTCTCCATACCATGTAAGGCAATATTCGCCAGCAACGGAGATATAACTCCCCCTTGCGGTGTACCTTCCATACTAGAAAACCATCCTTCAGAACCCAAGACTCGCATCATAAATACGTCGTTGTGCTTTGTATACCCTCGACTCAATCCGTTTCCAGTTTAAGTCTTTCCACTCACAAGTCCTCTCTGCATCATTGCTGACCGTCTCTAGACCTGAACAAAGTTGGGGTTCCAATTTGACACCAATTTCTTGATTCATGCACATTCTCCATATCTATAATTTGTTTACAGTGATCACGTCAGCCTATCCTCTACATTACATAAAGGCATTTGCTTTTTGATCAATCCTACTCTTTGCCTGCTTCCGCTAGGTACTACTGACTCATAACGTTACATAGTTATGTCCAGAGCAAGGCAAAGGTTTCCCTGTTTTCCATCTTCATTTATTAGACTTAGACTCCATCTATACGCCAACCTTTGTATCTACACCCAGTTCTGAGCCAACAGTCAGCTGGTACATTAGGCAAATTAACACTGTGACGACGCTTCAAACAATGGTTCACTTTCGTTAGTCATATCTAAACTGCTCACGGGGGATTCTTCCTTCCTATCCTACCTCACACCCTTCAAACGAAGGTGAGCTTTCGCTCAACTATGGATAGTCTTACCCGTTTTTAGTCCCTGCTTCCCCGAATTAAGTTTCCTAAACTTAATCCAGTAGGACTATGCTTTCACCCCTGTAGTAGAGGGAAGGACTTTCACCTTCATGAAGTACGGACATTCAATGTCCTGGAGGTTTTACCCCCCATAACACTGTCAGTTAATCCCCCGCTTACACGGTTTCTAACTGATCAGGTCGCACATTGGTAACAGTGCTATTAATTAATAAAATACCCATGCTACGATTATAAATACCACCACCAGAAGCATTAGCAGAGTTACCACTAATAGTACTATTTGCGATCGTTCCTGTACCTCCATTGTAACTAATGCCACCACCATCGGAACGAGCAGAGTTATCACTAATGGTAGTTTGAAAAACGTTTAATGTACCACGATTATAAATACCACCACCAATATTAGCCGAGTTATTACTAATGGTAGTTTGAAAAATATTTAATGTACCAAAAAAATTAAAAATACCACCACCAGCATTATTTCGTCCTCCTGTTACTACAACTTTTTCAAGGGTTAAAGCACCCCCTGATAACACTTCAAGAACTCGATCGCCATCACCTAAAAGAGTTGTGGCGTTAATGGTGGCTGGGGATGCTCCATTAGTGCGAATAGTAACATTTGCACCATTTTTAATATCTAAATCACCTCCTAAACTGTTATCTTCATCAGATGTACCGAGGGTTAAGAAATAAGTTTGTCCTGATGCTAAATTGATAATATAGTCATTATTGGTATCGTTATTAGCGGTAATAATGGCATCCCTTAAAGATAAACCGCTACCGCTACTTGTGCCGTCATTCTCATCAAAGAAAGTATTAACGGTTAAAGTAATAACGCTATTTTCAACATTCAGAGTTTGCTCATTAACAGTGAGGGTATTCCAATCATTTTCGTTTCTGATGCTGTTTAATTCCCCTTGTGTCATGGATTTATTTAATACCAAGTTACGCCAGATTTCTCCTTCGTCTCCTTGACTGTCTATGTCGTTAATTTGTGCATCAATAAAATGTCCATATTCTTCGATAATTACATCACGAATGGCTGTAATAGATTTTGACTCAACCAAAGAAGATGATAAATAAATGGTGTTATTACTGGTACTGTAAGCACCTTGAGCGCCATTCATGGCAGTGGGTGACAAAATTTCGATTTTTGGTAAATTGCTAAAATCACCGCTACGCCATGAGGAGAAAATATTATTAGCGACGGTGACGTTGTAATTATTGCCAAAAGTAGTGGTTAAGTTTGCTTCGAGACTCGGATTAAGAGAGGCTTTAAGTAATAAGGTTTCAGCTTGGGCGATCGATTGATTTAATTTCGTCATGATTTAGTTAGTATAATATATACATAGCATTGTTACAATACTAACATCTTTTTCAGAAATTCGGTTACTCTTTGTCGTTCAGGTCACGAAATCTTAATAATTGTTGTCATTTTTTAATATACGCCCCTAAATCCCCAAGTGTGGAATACGCTCCTAAATCTCTAAGTGTGGAATACGCCCCTAAATCCCCAAGTGTGGGGACTTCAATTCATTAATTTATTCTCCCCCAGAATTGGGGCAGGGGGCGATTTCTCCTAAAGTTGGAGGCAGGTGGCTTCCATGGCAATGACGGAATAGGGAGAGATGGGAGGTGCGATCGCCAAAAGAAAGCAGAGCAATGAAACTGTAATGTTTAATGGCAGTAATTATTTAACCAATAATGTCTATTTCTGCTAATATAGACAAAATAGTCAAAATATTATAAGTAATGAAAAGTTATACCTTAACCGAAACTCGCAATCAACATGGGGAAGTATTTGATCAAGCTCAAATTGAGCCTGTGCTAGTCACTAAGCAAAAAAGGGCAAGTCATGTGATTATCTCTGCTCAAGTTTATCAACAACTAATCACCAGATTAGAAGAATTAGAAGATTTAAACTTAGGTAAGACAGCCGAAATAGGTTTAACTCAATCCTCAATGGTAGGGAGTAAAGAATTTACCGCCACCTTAGAAAAAATAGCAAATCGTTTACCGTTATAACCCTGAAGAAGACTTAGTCGAAGTTATTTTAGTGGGCAAACGCAATGATGATGAAGTTTATAAAAAATTAGAACGCTTATTGAAATAATATATAATTCAGATGCAGAATTATTACTAATGGTACTTTGAAAAATATCTAATAATTCTTGTCATTTGTTAATATACGCCTCTAAATCCCCAAGTGTCGAATACGCCCCTAAATCCCCAAGTGTGGGGACTTTCATTCATTAACTCATTCTCCCCCAGAATTGGGGGCAGGGGGGCGATTTCTCCTAAAGTTGGGGCTGGGAGGGATTCCTCATCGTGATTTTTAAGCATAATTCCCGAAAATCATCCCCTCGATGTTCAAAACTACGATATTGATCAAAACTAGCACAAGCAGGAGAAAGTAAGACAACTTTTGCACCTTTTTCTTCTGCTATTTCATGACTTCTAAAGACAGCTTTATCCATTTCTTTGACAATTTCATAATTTTTAAAACCAGCTTTATCTAAATTTTCCGCAAATAAATTCGCAGCATCACCTATGAGTAAAACTAATACACATTTTTCCTTAATTTTATTTATCCATGAAGTATCATCACCTTCTTTTGCTTCTCCTCCAGCAATTAAAATAACAGGTGATTCCACTGAATCTAAACCTACTTGTGCCGCATCATAATTAGTGGCTTTACTATCATTTATATAAGCAACACCGTTGATAGTGGTGATTAATTCTAAGCGATGAGATACCCCAGTAAATGATGATATTGTTTCTACTATTGCACTCTTACTCACTCCTGCTAATTTTGCTGCTGCAGTTGCCATTAAAAGATTTTGTAGATTATGTTTTCCTACCATTTTAAATAGAGAAATTGGAGCAATTAATTCTTTAAAAGCCACTATCCAAGAATCTTCTAAATAAACACCTTTTTCTATATCTCCTAAGAGATAATCTTTTCCTTTTACACTTGTCCAAAAAGTATTTTTCCAATGTAAATTTAAACCGAAATTATGTAAATAATTATCATCACCATTTAAAATTTTATAATGAGAACGTTGCAATAAACTAGCTTTTATATTGTGATAATTTTCAAGAGTTTTATGCCTAGCTAAATGATCAGGTGTAAAGGTAGTCCAAATACCAATTTTAGGAGATAATTCTTGAGAAGATTCTATTTGATAACTACTAATTTCGGCGACTACCCATTGAGGAGGATTTTCTAAAGCCGATAAAGCTAATTCACAAGCAGCATAACCAATATTACCACAGGCAGAAGTTTTAATATTTCCTGCTTTTAACATTGCTTCAATTAACGCCGTTGTCGTTGTTTTACCATTTGTGCCAGTAATACCAATCCAAGGATAAGATTTTAAATATTGCCATGCTAATTCCATTTCACCGATAGTTTTTATTCCTTTTTTTCTAGCTTCTATTAATATAGGAATATCATAAGGTACACCCGGACTTAAGATAATTAATTTTGGTAAATTTTCATCATTTAAACTAATATTTTCTCCTAATTTAACGGTAATATTTTCTAAGGCTAAATTATCTTTTATTTTTTCTAAAGATTCTGTTTTTTTACTATCATAGATAATGACTTCTTCGTTATTTTTTTGTAAAATTTTAGCCGCCGCAATCCCTGATTTTCCCAATCCAATAATATTAACTTTTCTCATGTATATAATAATAATTTACCAATTTTTTTCAAGATAGTTTCTTTATTTATACTAATTATTAGCCATTTTTTCGATTTTTTCCCCAAGTTTTTTTTGCTTCGCTAAATAATTTTTTCACTCTTAAATCTAAAGAAAATCCTCTTTTTGTTTGAATAATAATAGTACCACTAATACGATCATGAAATGCTTGATTATATTGATCATCTGTGAAAACTGTCAAGACATCAAGAATTAAAGGAGTCATAAACAAAATCATCAATAAAAAATCTTGAAAATTAATTTTAAACCCTATCATCGCCAAAAATCCCCCCAAAGCAATAATTCCTTCTCGTTTCGTCAGAGAAAGTAAGGAAGGAAGACGATTAAACTTTAAGTCCACTATTTTTAAATCCATCGCCCAATTTCCCAAACTTTGCCCTTTATTTTTATCCACAACAATTACTCTTAAAATTAACCATAGTAAAGTAAAAATGAGAAATTCTAAGATAATGTTAGTAACAAGAGAGGATATAATCCAAACTACCACAAAATCAATCAAAAAGGCGTAACCACGACGATCAAAAGGTGCTTTTGGCGATCGCCGATATTGGATTTCTTCGCTATACATACATGGTAAGGTTTTTAAATTTTTGTGTAAAATCAGATTTATTTGTTAATATAAATGATAGTTTAGCAGTAAAAATATGTGTTTATGAATAGACTAAAACGATGGGAATCCCCAAGAAGAGAAGGAAGAAATCAGAAAGGAAAGGGAGGCAACGCCAAGAAAAAACAATGGCAAAAACGCTTAAAAATGTTAAGGAATAAACTTAAAAATAATAATAGTAAGGGAGGGGAGGTTAATAATCTTTCCTCTTTTTTTATGACTTATTTTTACCCATCAAAATTACAAATTAAAGCATTGATTAGCGGTACTTAAACAAAAATTATGCCCAAACAAAGCCCAAACTTGCTTTATAATTAGTAAATACCTCAATATTATCTTTTAACCATTGAAAAAAGCGAAAAGATATGGCGGTGCGAAACGCTTCTAAGGCTTCACCAA
>NZ_JBGSUU010000111.1:0-15078 GCF_041753295.1 Geminocystis sp. | reverse complement strand
TTGGTGAAGCCTTAGAAGCGTTTCGCACCGCCATATCTTTTCGCTTTTTTCAATGGTTAAAAGATAATATTGAGGTATTTACTAATTATAAAGCAAGTTTGGGCTTTGTTTGGGCATAATTTTTGTTTAAGTACCGCTAATGGACAACGCCAATAACTTTTAATTCCTTTATACTCATATTCATAACCTCCACCACTTAAACCTTTTGCACTTAAATCACCACTAGCCCATAATCTTCCATCCTCATCTTGATAATTATAATTATTCATTCTTTTGTCTGATAAATTACTATATTGAGGATTCCATGTATAATTATTAGCAGTTTTTACATAGAAAAAAATAATATCATTATTGCGTCCAAATCTTTTTTTTGCATCACTATGAGATGTTGTTCTTTTCCAAATAATTTCATTGATAAAATCACCGCATTGAGAGCAAAAAATAGCATCTAAAACTATTTTTAAATAATGAGATGCAGAAGGATCACAATGGAGATAAAAGCTACCAGTGGACTTTAAAACTCGATGAATTTCGACTATTCTTAAAGTCATATTAACCAGATAAGCAAAGAGGCTTCCCTTACCTAAAACTGGCTCTAATCCGCAGATTAAATCAACGGTTTTTTGAGTGAATTTACCATGATAATTTTCTTTAATTTCAACTAAACCTAAATTAGCTAAATCATCCCAGGTCCAAGTATCAATAAAAGCCTGTGCTTGAGCTCGATCTTCTTTACCAATATTGTTATAAATTTGGTTATAATTACGCTTAGAATTGAAGGGAGGATCAATATAACATAAATCCACCGATTCATCTTTAATATGTCTTCTTAAAACCTCTAAATTATCGCCGTAAAATAATTGATTATTCATAAAAAAGTTCAAATATAAAAAATAGTGAATAAATGGAAAAAACCTTTGTACCTTATCTAATCTTGATTTTATTACATTAACATCTTTGCACTTTTGGGAGAAAAAATAAACCACTTTATGAAGTTTTTATGATACAGTTTCGCTAACTCAAGCTACAAATATTATATTCATTAGATTGCCAATTACTAAGGGATAATTTATAATAAGTTTTGATTTAAAAGGATTAGTGAAATTGACTTATTCATCAGAAGATTTACACAAAGCAACTTACAGTATTATTGAGACAGCTAATTTTTTAGACGCTAAAGGATGGACTCCTGCCACTAGCAGTAATTTTTCCGTCATGTTAGATAATAATTATTGTGCCATTACTGTGTCGGGAAAACATAAAGGTAAGTTAACCCCTGATGACATTATGGTAGTGGATTTAAAAGGAAATCCTCAAGACGATAAAAAACCTTCGGCGGAAACTCTCCTTCATACCAGTTTATACGCTTGGGATAATTCTCTAGGCTGTGTGTTGCATACTCATTCTATTAATAGTACTATACTTTCTTTATTAATTAATGAGTCTTTTTGGCAATGGCAAGGTTATGAGTTATTAAAGGCGTTTAGTGGTATTTCTACCCATGAAAGTGTCGTTAAAATGCCAATTTTTGAAAATACTCAAGATATAGGGATTTTAGCGGAGGAAGTTATTAACTATTTAAAAACAGATATTCCTTGTTGGGGTTATCTAATTCGAGGGCATGGAGTTTATACTTGGGGTAAGGATATGGCTTCGGCTTTACGACATTTGGAAGCGATAGAATATTTAATGGAATGTGAATTAAAAATTATGAATATTAAAGGTAAATTATGAGTAGTTTAAAAATATTTGATGACGATAAACCAACCACACCAATTTTTGATAGTAATACTGTCGGTGAAGCTGACAAAATAACTAAAATTATCAATGAATTAAAACAAGTTGGGGTAAGATTTGAACAATGGCAAACCATCGAGAGTTTAAAATCTGGTGCAACTCAAGAGGAAGTTTTAACAGGTTATAAACGTGAAGTTGATAAATTAATTCAGGAGGAAGGTTACTTAAGTGTTGATGTTGTCAGTTTAACTAGGGATAATCCTCAGAAAAAGGCTTTCCGAGAAAAATTCTTAAACGAACATACCCATAGTGAAGATGAAGTTCGTTTTTTTGTTCATGGTAAGGGTTTATTTAGTTTACACATCGAAAATCAAGTATTTGAAGTGTTATGCACTAGAGGCGATTTAATTAGTGTACCTGCAAATACTCGTCATTGGTTCGATATGGGAGAGAATCCTGATTTTATTGCGATTCGCTTTTTTAATAATCTTCAAGGTTGGGTGGCTAATTTTACTGATAGTGATATTGCTAGTCAATTTTCACGATTAGATTAGGTTAATTTTGTTTAATTTTAAGTTTTTCTAAATTCCAAAATGCACCTCCTAAAGCTGAATATTCAACTCCCCCAATACGATTTCTCACGGCGGCTAAAGAATAAGGATTAACTAAATAAATTAGTGGTAAATATTCTTGGGCTAATTGTTGAGTTTCATCGTAAATTTTCTTTCTTTTTTCAAAGTTTAATTCCCTCGCACCTTCAATGTATAAATTACCAATTTTAGCTTCCCAATCAGCGATAATTCTGCCTTGAATTGGGGGCCTTCCGGGTTGGGGTTTTTGATTAAAAAGGTGTAAATTACCGTCAGGAAACCATAAATTAGAGTTGCCATTAGGTTCATTTCCTGCACCAAAACCAATAATATGAGCTTCCCAATCTAAAGAATTTGTGAGCTTATCCACTAATACACTAAAAGCGATGGGACTAAAGTCAACGGTGATACCAATTTGACTTAAATCTTGCTTTATTTGTGAACCTAAAGATTCTCTAATTCTGTTTCCTGCGTTGGTTAATAAAGTGAATCTTACTTCATTATTTTCGTTGTCTAATAACCTTTCATTTTCGTCATATTTAAACCCTTCTTGTAATAGTATTTTTTTTGCTAATTCTGGATCATAATTATATCCTTTAATGGTGGAATCATAAAAAGGTGATTGTACAGAAATTGGTGAATTTTGGGCTTCTCCTAAACCTCGATAAATATTGTTAATCATTCTTTCTCGGTTAATACCATAGGCGATCGCTTTGCGAAAATTAACGTTATTAAACCACTTAGATTTGATAGGATCAATAAGGGGTTTTCCATTTCTTGAACCTTGATTAAGATTGAAACTCATAAAAGTTGTACCATAAGCAGCACCACCATTATGAATAGTAAAATTACCTCGATTTTCTTCTTTTTTAAGTAAGGAAAAATATTCAGGAGAAACCGCAATAGAATCTAAATTGCCAGAACGAAATTGTACAATAGAAGTATCTGTAGATTCAACAATTTCCCACACAACTTCTTCAATATAAGGTAGTTGATTATTATTTTCATCTTTTTGCCAATAATAAGGATTTTTACTGAAAATTAATCGTTGAGAAGTAGCATAACTTTTTAATTTATATGCACCATTAACTATTAATTGATCTGGAGGAGTATCTACACCCCAAAAAGAGAGAAAAATAGGTTTACCATCTTTTCCTTTAGTGGTCACTTTTTCCGCTAAAATATGTTTAGGTAATATTGATAAACCAGTACTTTCTAAAAAAGGTGCGAAAGGTTCGGGAATTGTAAATTTAACTTGTAAATTATTAACTTTTTCAACTATAGGTAAAGCCTTACTTTGTCCTACTCTTAAACTATCTCTAGCATTAGAAGGAATTTCCTCATTAAGATATAATTGGTTATAACTAAAAACTACATCATCAACGGTTAAAGGTTCACCATCAGACCATTTTAAATCTTTTTTTAAGGTAAAAATAATAGTTAATTTATCTTCAGAAATAGTCCAAGATTGTGCTAAAGCTGGTTCAATTTTTCCCGTGAGAGGATTTTCGATAACTAATCCTTCATAGGTTAAACCGAAAATATTAGGGGATTCTTGAGATAAAACGGCATTAAATGTTTTGGGATCACTTAAAATAGCTTGAATAAGTCTTGATTGATTCTGTGGAGCATTGTTAAAACTACAAGAAGAAATAAGGGTTGTTAAGCAAAAAATAATCATTACAGATAATAATTTTCGCCATAATAATTTGATTTTCAAAAAAGATAACTTCATTATAAATAACCTCAAGATTAAAATATTGTTAAGATGGTAACTTAAATTATTACTTAAAATAGCCGTTAATTGAAATAATGTTAGAGAATATTTTTAATTTATCAGACAGTTTACAAAATTTTATTACAGATTTAATTATCGCTTTTAGTATTCTCATTTTAGGTTATTATTTTCTTAAAATTAGTAGAAATATTATTTTTAGACAACTTAAAAAATTTAGTAAAAAAACAGAAAATATACTCACAGATCAAATTATAGAAATTGTTGATAAATATTTTGTACCCATCGCTTATTTTGGGTTGTTATATTTAGCAATAAAAGAAGCACAATTAAATCCTGCAATTTTAGCTACCGTTAAAACTATTGTTATTATTATAACCACAATTTATGTCACTAAATTTTTAGTAGATATATCAAAAATTGTTATTTATTATTATAGTGAAAAATATCATAATTCAGACTCCATAATAGAACGAAATATTAAAGCCTTATTTCCTGCCATTAGAATTGTATTTTGGGGATTAGGACTTATTTCTATCCTGAGTAATTTAGGTTTTGATATAGCCGCAATTATTGCAGGTTTAGGTATTGGTGGTGTGGCTTTAGCTTTAGCTTCTCAAGGAATTTTACAAGACTTATTTAGCTATTTTGCAATACTTTTTGATCGCCCTTTTGAAATTTCTGATTTAATATCCGTAGGTGATTTTATTGGTCATGTAGAACATATTGGCATCAAAACAACAAGAATAAAAGCTATAACGGGAGAACAATTAATCTTAGCAAATACCGATTTAACTAATTCAAGATTGCGTAATTTTAAACGCATGGAGCAAAGACAAGTTATTTTAAAAATTGGAGTTATTTACGAAACTGATAATAAAATATTAGCTGAAATTCCAGACATCATTGAAAAAGCCATAAATAACATTGAAAATATAACTTTTGACTTAGCTTATTTTTATGGTTTTGGTGATTTTAGCCTTAATTTTGAGGTTATTTATTATGTTGATAGTAATGATATAAGAGTTTATCGTTTAGCAAGAAATGAGGTTAATTTAGCTATTAAAAATGCCTTTTCTCACTATCAATTAGAGTTTGCTTATCCCACTCAAGTTAACTATTTATCTTCCTCTTCTATCAAGGAAAATGATCAAGATTAGATTTATAATTATTTAACTTTAAACAAAAATAACGCAGCACATCAAATCTAAAATGACAATGCTACGCTACTATAAAGTACTTTTAAAAAAAAATTACAGTTTACTACCGCATTCAGGACAAAAATGATTATCCGCAGGGTTTCTTGTACCACAATTATTACAGATAACGATTTCTTTCTTAGGAATATCAGGGGATTGTTTTTGTAGTCCTAACATTTGAGAGTTAGCTTTTCCCGGTTCTACCATAGGATAACAGTTTTCATCTCGTTTAACATGAACATCTAACAATACAGGCCCGTCATAATTTAACATTTCGGCGATCGCCTGAGATAATTCACTACGATGATGAACAACTAAACCTTTAACACCAAAAGCCTGAGCTAAAAGAGGAAAATCGGGCATCCCAATTTCCATATTAGAGGAAGAATAACGCTCACCGTAGAAAGTTTCCTGCCATTGACGAACCATACCCTGCCAACCGTTGTTAATGATGACAATTTTTGCCTTAATGTTGTATTGAGCAAGGGTTGCTAATTCTTGTAAATTCATTTGAAAACTAGCATCACCACTAATACAAATAACTTCTTCATCAGGTACAGCTACTTTTGCACCCATAGCCGCAGGTAAACCAAAACCCATAGTACCTAAACCAGCACTAGAAATCCAACGATTTGGACCTGTTTTTAAGAATTGGGCTGACCACATTTGATGTTGTCCAACGTCAGTAGTATAATAAGCATTAGGAGCTTGACGACCAACTTCCACAATTACTTCTTGAGGGGAAATAGTTTCATCGGGATGAGGAATAACTAAAGGATAGTCTTGTTTCCAACGATCAATTCTAGCTAACCAATCTTGAGTTAAAGTATCTCCTTCTGGTAAATCTAACTCCCTAGCTCGTTGTAAAATCTGTTCTAAAACTTGACGAACATCACCGACAATAGGAATATCAGGACGACGATTTTTGCCAACTTCAGCAGGATCAATATCAATATGAATTACTTTTGCACGAGCAGCAAATTCATCTAGTTTACCCGTAACTCGATCATCAAATCTAGCACCAACGGCAATTAATAAATCACATTCACACACAGCAAAGTTAGCATAAGCAGTACCGTGCATTCCTAACATTCCCACAGAAAGAGGATTATGTTCATCAAATGCACCTAAACCCATTAAAGTGGTGGTAACAGGTAACTGGAAACGTTCGGCTAATTCTTGAATTTGACCATAGGCATTAGAAGAAATCGCACCACCGCCAACATAAAGTAAAGGTTGTTTTGCTGAGGCAATTAATTCTACCGCCGCCGTGATTTGACGAGGATTACCTTTAACCGTCGGACGATAACCTGATAACTTCACCTCTCCCGGATTAACAGGAATATACTCACATTCTTCTAAACCAACATCTTTAGGAATATCAACTAAAACAGGACCAGGTCTGCCTGTACTAGCGATATGAAACGCTTGGGCAATAATCCAAGGAATATCTTTAGCGTTACGAGCGACATAGGAATGTTTAACAATAGGTAAAGTAATACCAAAAATGTCAATTTCTTGAAACGCATCAGAACCGATAGCGGCTCTCGATACTTGTCCTGTAATAATTACCATGGGAATCGAGTCCATCTGTGCGGTGGCAATACCAGTAACTAAGTTAGTCGCCCCTGGCCCTGAAGTACCAAAACAAACCCCCACTTTCCCCGTTGCACGGGCATAACCATCTGCAGCGTGAGCGGCCGCTTGTTCATGTCTAACGAGGATGTGTTGCAATTCTCCCCTTGCTTCAGAGCGATATAACTCGTCATAAATAGGTAAAATAGCACCCCCCGGATAACCGAAAATATGCTTGACACCATGACGACAAAGACTGTCCATGAGGGCAAAAGCACCACTACATTTAACAGGAATTACATCCGTTGATAATTTAAAAGAAGCTACCATATATTTTTATTTAGTAATCTACAACTATATCTATATATTGATTGTAGAATCTGTTATAGATTATGTGTTTAATTATTGTTTATTTGTTACGTCTCTACTGTTAATTTTAAATCAATTAGGGTTTGCTGAACAAATTTTTCTCATGGTTCTTCACTGAGGTTCGCAACCAATAAATTAAGGAAAATCAATCATTAGACTTCTTGCAGAAGTGGAGTAATGAGTAATAAGTAATAAGTAATGAGTAATGAGTAATGAGTAATTAACGTTTTCCATCCTAAAATAGATTTTACTTTTTATTTTGCAAGAGGTCTATTATAGGACTGCGACCCTCAACCAAAATGACCTCAAATGCAGTAAAATCGTTTTGAGCCTCGACAATAGACAGAGCAAGGGTTTTATTATGTAGTTTCTAATAAAGAAAAAGTAATCTTGGATATTTTTTGATGAGCCTCGCAAGGAGTCGCTATCCTTCGGGGTAGTGGAATTAATGGTATAAGAGTCTTATAAGTTGGGTGAGTATACCAAACATCTAAAGGGAGTCGCTATCCTTCGGGGTAGTGGAATTAATGGAAACAGGCTACAAAAATGCCGACAACTAGGAGTGACGACTCTGGTCTTGATAAACTCTTATAGTATTGCTAGATAGTTCAATAATTTTCTGTTTTAATATTTCAGGTTTATGTACTGTTACGTCTCCGCCGAAGCCTAGTATCCATCTAATCAAATCAAAATCATTTAGTGACCATTCTGGTAGTGTCACCTGAAAACGATAAGGTTTTTGTTTATCTTTACTTTTACTTAAACTAAATAAAGAGGGATTATTATTAAATATTAAACGAGAAGGTTTTGTCATCTTCATTTGTTGACTAGGGAATCTTTTTGTTCCCTCTGCAATAAAGCCAAATATTTTTTCACTAAACCATAATTCTACTGTAACTTCTATTTGTTTTTTCTCCTCTTTCTTACTGCTAAAAAATAATCTTTGTCCTTCAACATTATTTCCTAAATATATTCCATAACTTGCTGATAACAATTTTGTTAATTTATTTAGTGCTTTTTTCTGCTCTGTTATCGTTCTACTGTTATCTATTTCCTGCTGAATATAAAGTCTATCTAACCGCTCAAAACGGAATAATTTATTATTTTCTCCTCCTTCCTGTTCAAATCCTAGATACCAAGCAAAATTATAAAAAACTATCTGTAATAACCATGCACAAAAAGCTCCTTTTTCCTCCCCTTCGTAACTTCCACGATTAGCAAATTTATTCAGCTTTACTAATTTTCCCTGTTCAATAATTTTCTGTATTCTCTGTGTCTGATTACTCAAGGTTTGTAAGTCTAATGAATCAATATCAATCATTGATCTATTGGCGATCGCTCTGACAGGATAAATGTAGTTATCGTCAAAATGAGCCCATTTCATTTTCTGTTGAAATTTATTGTATAAATTGAGGGCGAGAGGATCATCAATATTTTTAGTTTGGGTTTGCAGGAGACGGAATGTATTAATTAATTCTCCTTCAGAAAGGATACCAGTACCGAGGAAATAACCGTTACGCATAGTTTTGGGTAAAATTTGATAAGGTTTAAGGATAAATTCAATATCTTTTCTGAGTAAGTCTCTACGACTTTTTAGAGAAGATAAAGACATTTTTTCTATGGTTAATAATTGTGCTGTTAAATTAGTTAAATGCCCTTCACAAATTGGAATGTATTTTTTTTTTGGATCAGGATTGTAATATTTTTTTTCATTATTATCATTAATTTCTTGTAGAATAATGGGGTTAAGTTCTTGACAAAAAGGGTAAAATATAATAGTTTTTATAGTATTTAATATTCTCTCAAAAATATATTTATCAGAAGCATAATGGGTAATAACTTCATCACAATTATAGTTAATATTTGTTCGTTCAATAAAACTTAAACCATAATTTAATTGAGTATTATTCTGTTTAACTAATCCATAATTAATAAGGAATTGTAAATCATTTTCAAGAGCTAGTTTATCAGCATAAATGTTTCCTTTAAGTTTAGCCATAATAGCTGTTATTTCGCTAATAGCATCATAAAAAGTAACAGAATTACCAAATATTTGCTCTAAAATATCAGCATAGGCATATTGTAAATTACCTAACTCTGGATAAGCAATTAATAAAGATATTAGGTGCATTAATCGATCAAAATCAAGTAATTGAGAATAAAGATGAAGAGTAATATTCTCGACTTTAGTGCGATTTTGTCTATTAACTAAACAACGATCTAAATTGTTAAGTTTTTGCTCAATAAAAGATAAATTATAGTCTTGGGGTTGTTTAATTTCGTATAAATGAATAAAACCCTCCGCTACATGGGGAGATATTTGTTGTAAAGATTCACTCATTCTTTCTATTATATGATCAGGCACTTGACGATGGCGCTGACTATTCCATTTTTGAGCGATTTTGACATCTAAATTGAGATACCATCCTAACCA
Source organism: Geminocystis sp. (assembly GCF_041753295.1). Classification (NCBI taxonomy): domain Bacteria; kingdom Bacillati; phylum Cyanobacteriota; class Cyanophyceae; order Chroococcales; family Geminocystaceae; genus Geminocystis; species Geminocystis sp. Next base: position 5,439 of record NZ_JBGSUU010000111.1, on the reverse strand, counting down.
ATTAATACCCTTAATTTTACCATTAATTTTTGATAATAAATCCATTCTCCATGCCCTTTGAGCATTAGTAGCATCATAGATTATGGGGGTATGGGAATTAAGAGCAATCTCAATTTGCTTAATAACTTCCTCTTCAATTTCAGCCCAATTTCCCTGTATTATTTCATCTCCATAAAGTTGTTTTCTGATAGTATCCGTAGAGATAATTTGATAATTACCAGTATTTGCTAAAAGTTGAGCAAATGTTGATTTACCAGCCCCCGAAATACCAATTAAAAAGTGACATAACATAATTAAATTAATGTTGATTAGTAATAGTGTTTAAATTGACTAAAATTATTTTATTTAAAATATCAAAAGGATTTTTATCTGGCATTTTAGTTAATAGTTGTAAAATTTTAAACATTGACTTTTCTAATGCTTCTGGATTATAAATATCATTAACTCCTGTTATTTCATGAATATATAAATTTCGCTCTTGAACATATCGATCAATAGATTTTATTTTATTTAATAATTCTTGTTCATCTTTTTTAATATATGATACAATTCTCATCATTATTGGAATATTTAAGTAGCTGATATTAGAGTATTTTGTAGTAATTTTTTCATATAGTTTACCTTGGTCAAATATCTTAATTTTATCAATAAGTTCTATTTCAATATCTCTCCATTTTTTGTTAAAAGAGATAATTTGGGGACTAATTTTTTGTATCAATAAATATTTTAATAAATTTTCTTGAAAGGCAACTAACCACACTAAAAAATCAGCATATTCTTTTTGTTTTAGTTTTATACTAGCCTTAAAATAAACTTCTTGAAGTAGAGAAAGTATATGTTTTTGTCTTAATAAACTAATATCATTAGCCAGATTTTTCATAGCCTTATCTTGATGTTTATTCACCTGACTATAGGCTTGATTAAAATTAAAAGCTAGTCTAAATTTTCCGTAAATAATAGCATCTTCAATTTTAGGATGATATAGCAAACTTTTTTTTATAGTAAATAATGCACCACTATAATTATAATTTTGTATCTGTTGAGAAATAACTTTTAAATCAATTTCTTTTTTTATACTGTTTAAATTAGTAGTAAAAACACGTTTTTGATTAATTCTAACTTGATCGGGATGACGTACCTGCCAAACATTGCTAAGGGGTGCATAACCAGCAGTTTGTAAAATAGCCCAAGCTGATTTCATGATGGGAGTACCAGAGGAAGCATTTAAGGCTAATCTATCTCCTTTGTGTTGTAATTTTTGAGCAAATTTGAGAGCTTTTTTTGCTTCTTGTATTGCTAAAGTTAAATTAACAGGATCATCAGATAATTCATTATTTACAGCAATTAATATGATGTTTTCACAAGTATAATTTTCTTCTATCCAATCTTTTGTTAATTCTGCTTCTGTTAATGTACCTTCTGTATGTAATAAAATAGAATGTTTTATTATTTGATTTTCTGTTGATAATTCTTTAACTAAAGTAACAATAGATCCTTCTTCTCCATTTTTTGGTGAAAATGGGTCTTGTTTTCCCACAAAAGATAATAAGATGATTGCCATTGTTTTTCTATATAATTAAAAAAAAATAAGTCTTATTAAATAAGAGAATCAGATAACTTCTTCAATTCATTGGTTAATTTTTCTCTGGTATAATCTAATTTTAGTAGTTTTATTGCATTAAAAAAAGGTGTTTTTACTTGCTCATTATAAACTTTTGAAATATCATCCCCAGAAGCATTTTGATCAGCTGATAAATATTTAATAACATCTTGTTTTTCAATGCCTCTTAAATTGTGCATTAATTGATTTCTTAAATCATCTTCTCGGTTACGATAATATTTACAAGACCACCTTAGTAAATTCCAACTTTTAAATTGTGGTTCTAATAATTGTAACCATTCTAACATTATCCAATTTTTATTAGTGTTATATAAGTCTTTATCTTCTTTAATAGGATGTGATTTAGAAGGATAAAATAGCTGATTTAAAATATCTTTTTTTTCCTTTATTGATTTCACTATATTGGTTAAAAATAAACCTTCATTATTCCATTTTAAACATTCAGAACCTAAGAAAGATTTTTGCTCACCTTTGACAGTAATATTTTTTGTTTTTTCTAAAATTGCTATCTTCATAAATGTTTCTTGTGCTGAGGATAATAAAGTAATTCCTGCTAAGAAATTTTCTTGATTAAAAAAGATAGTTATTAACTCTAATACATCAACAATTCTTTGAGTGGCAGATTCAATAGAAAATTCCTGTTTTTGATCATTATTAAGACGATTAAGATTGAAAAAATCAACAAAATATTGTAATTTATTAATAGTTTCTGGTTTGATGTTATCAATATTGTTTAATAGCTTCAGGGCAGCACCGGGGGAGTTAGTAACTAAACTTTTAGCTTGTTGTATTTTTAAACCTCTTAAATAACGAGAACTATCGATAAGTTCACAATAGTTTTGTTGTGACTCACTACTAACTAAAAACTTAACTTTATCGCCAAATTTTGCTAGACTAATAAATTGTAAAGCAGAAGATAATGCTGGAGTTCCTGCTTGATGACTAATATATACTTTTTCTCGCTCAAGGATGGTAATTTCTCCTAATTTTTGATTAACTAAATCTAAAGTGCTATCCCAAGAATCTAAACCTTTTGTATTAAGTGAAGGTGTTAAAATAAGAGGTTTAATTTTGGTATTTGGAAATTTATTTTGCAGATATTTATTAATAATATTTTCAACAGTACAAGTATCTTTCCAATAGGGCGATTTTAGGGAATAACGCTCAGCTTCATCAAATAAATTAGATTGATCAGAAAGTAATATAATGATCTGATCTGGGATAATATTTTGTTGTGTTAAAAGCTGAGTTAAAGAGTCTAATAAAGGGAAATATAAATATTGATAGTGGTTATCTAAATCTTGAGCATAAGCTAATCCTACAACTCTAGCTGGAACTGTCCATAAATTCTCATTTTCTACTTTATTTGGTACAAAAGCACAGTCATAAAGTTGATTATAAATATCTAATAATAAATCATCCCAGTTTTCATTAGTAGTTAATTGAATATCACTATTTCCAATGGTTAAAATCCATGTAGTCATTTTATTTTTACCTTAATTGAACAGTTATTTTTTTGCTTTTTAAATAAATTTAGTAGAAATTATTGCTGTTATTTCTTTAATCACATCTTTAAGAAAAGGAGCATTAGAATTAATGACATTTTTTTCACTCTCTTCATGTTTATGATGAGGAAAATTAGGTAAATTTAACTTTTGATGATGTTCTGTATTATCATAACGAAAAATTAAATTATTATCAGGATTCATATATTGATAACTATACATTTTACGATCAATATTAGTTTCTACATCAACAAATTCTCTAATATGAAGATAGGATTGATCAATAAAAATAATTTTCCCTTTAATAAACCCCTCATAAGTTGCTCTTTTTTCTAAATTAATTTCATATGATTTAATAAGCAAAAATTCTAAGATTAAATCAATAATATATTGAGAATAAACTTCAATTAACAATTTCAACTCCTTCTATTGTTAACTTTTTCTGTTGTAAAGTTTCTAGCATTTTTGTTTCTCCTATCCATTCATCAAAATCAAAACTATGGTTTAATTCATCATTATTAAACTGTTTTAAAAATTCTTCTGTTGATAGTTTATATTGAGTTTCAAATTGCTTAATTCTTTCTTGAGTGCTTTTAATTCCAGATTCAAGACTTTGTAATCTTTCTGATAAAGCACTGGTGATAATTTGTCGTAATGATTGGGCATCATGAGATCTTAGTTTAATTTCAGCAATCATTTAATTTAACTCCATTATTGATAAGATTCTTTATTTTTGATAATTTTAACTTACTACCAAAGTCTTTGAAATTCACTACTATTTGAGCCTAAATATCTTAAAAAATCTTGAGTTTTTGGGCTATTATCAGGGAAAATAGTTAGCATTTCTACATACTCTCTAGTTATTTTTACTATTTTTTCTGTCGTGATTTTACGGGGATACATCCGATGCCATATTCTGCCAATTGTCCCCATTTTTCCTGTTAAGCTAGATCCTTTAATGGTATTATTCTCTTGATATTGTTCGTGAAAAAAATAAATAGCCTCACTATCTTCTTTATCCTCCGCTATTCTTCCCCATACTTGTACATTTCCTTTTTTGAAGGCTTCTCGCCAATTTGTACCGTTAGGGTTTAATTGTCCATCGTTACGAGTTACCCAACTTTGCATATTACGATGAACTGCATCAAGAAAAGCGGTAATATCAGCTAATTCATTTACACAGATATGTAAGGCGGTGGAAGATTTCAAAAATTCCCAATGACAACCAATCATCGGTTTATTACCGTTATCTAAGTAATCAGAGAAAAAGATACGATGATCTACTCTACGCCATGATTTCCCAAAACCTCCTAACAGTAGACTGAATTGTATTAATTTAGCAAGAAATTTTTCAAGGTTATTTTTTCTTCCTTCTGTCATCTTACCCATTGCTAATATGTCTAATTTACCGTGATTTAATTTATAAATAGGCATATCAAAAGAATTTCTGGCGGGAGTATAGGTGAAATCATCCAATTCTAAATCAATAGAATCAAAAACAATACCTAATTCTCCTACGATCGCACCATTCCTTCCTGCAAATCCACCCCATAATTTTTTAGTAATTCTTTCTGCTGTATCGGCATCGGTGACTCCCCCTAATAACCTCAATGTATGTCCTCGTAAAGAGGCTTTAAACATATTAGCTCTAAATTCTCCTTCTTTATTGATTAATTGAGAGGCTAATCCTTGTCCTTTTAGATTTACACTAATGACAGAATTTAATTTACTACGATCTAGTTTTACTTGTCCATAACCTGCACTTACTCTTGTACCAATACCTTGGGCGATCGCTTTTTCCCATATGTGCCAAATCTTTTCCCATTCTTCAGTACTTAATTTTTCTTTACTGGAAATACCAAAAGTTAACTCAGGTTGATAAAGAGAAATTTGAATAAATGCTGAGTGATTACCTCCACTTTTTAACTGCCAATCTTCTTGAGGATGAACTACATCAACGATATTTTCTTGACTCCAATCGGCATCAGGATAGCCACCATGAAACCTTAAAATACCAGGGTGACTTTCTCCCTCACTTTCACAACCACAATATCTTTCTCTTTTACTTTTAGGACAACTACGCCAAAAAGCTCCTTTCATACTTGAACCTGGAAAATAAGGAAAACCTTTTGCCCCGATAACAGGACGTATTACTCCCTCATCTTGACCACTATTAGCGGTACTTAAACAAAAATTATGCCCAAACAAAGCCCAAACTTGCTTTATAATTAGTAAATACCTCAATATTATCTTTTAACCATTGAAAAAAGCGAAAAGATATGGCGGTGCGAAACGCTTCTAAGGCTTCACCAA
>NZ_JBGSUU010000110.1:0-102153 GCF_041753295.1 Geminocystis sp. | reverse complement strand
TTGGTGAAGCCTTAGAAGCGTTTCGCACCGCCATATCTTTTCGCTTTTTTCAATGGTTAAAAGATAATATTGAGGTATTTACTAATTATAAAGCAAGTTTGGGCTTTGTTTGGGCATAATTTTTGTTTAAGTACCGTTAACCCTAAATGAACGTATTGGGTTAAAAGACTACTCGCTTCTACATTTTGACAACTATGTATTATTAAAAAACATACTCGTCAATAATGATGTAGAAAACGGAATAAAATCAGGAAGGACACCATCCAAGTTTAATGAACAATATTGGAATGGTGATTATGAATTTCTTACAATGCAGGACGTTGATAAATCTATTTACGTTCTAAGACCTGAATGTTCTGAAAAAATTACAGAATTTGCGATTGAGAGCGAAAAAACTTTATTTCAAGCATCAAAAGATGATTTGGTTTTTTCAAATGCAATGACCGTTGGTCTATCATTTCTAATTGATAGAGGCATATACATAAACCAAAATGTTTTTGCTTTAAAAATTGACGAAACAAAATATAACAAGACATTTTTAAAATGGTATTTTAATTTAATTTTTAAGCCCAACTTTGACAAAATTCACACATCTAAATATATTTCAAAGGGTGAAGTTGGCAAAATAAAAATACCAAGTTTTCAAATTGAAACGCTTCAATTAATTGCCCCTAAAATAGAAGCTATTGAAAAAGAAATTATTGCATTGCAAGCCACGCTTTTAGAGCCAACAATGGTAATCAATAAAGTTTTTGGAGAAGCATTTGAATTTGATTGGTCAGCGTTTGAGAATGTCAAGAAAGAGAAAATTTACACATCAAGCATTTCAAAATTTGCCAACAATATTGATTGCCGTATGGGTATTCGCTTTCACAACAAAGCAGGAGCTTATATCCAATCATTTTTAGAAAGTAAGACAAACAAGCGAATTAAAGATTTCATTACCGAGCCTATCGTTTTGGGTAAAAGTGTTTCGCCAAGCGACTATGACGAAGACGGAGAATATTTTTATATCGCAATGTCTAACATCAAAACTTGGGCATTTGACTCCGAAGACTGCAAAAAGGTTTCTGAAACTTATGCAGCCAGCAACCTAAACAAGACAGTTAAAAAAGGTGACATTCTTTTAGCACGTTCAGGAGAAGGAACTATCGGAAAAGTTGCACTCATTGAAGACGAAGAAATAAACGGAATTTTTGCAGACTTTACACAAAGAATAAGACTTACAGGCTTTGACCCTTTGTGTGCATACTACTATATGCGAAGCGACTTTTTCCAGTATTTGGTTTACACTCACAAAAAAGGACTTGGAAACAACACAAACATATTCCCAAGTCAAATCAAAGAGTTTCCAATTCCAGATTGGGACGAAAATCAGCAAGCCGAAATTGTTTTAGTAATCAAAAGTCAACTTGATGCTCAAAAAGAAATTGACCGCCAAATTCAGGAAAAGCAACAAGCAATAAATAAAATAATTGAAAACGCAATACAGACAGAATTTAATCAATAATTATTGGAAAAAGTGGGTTATTAACCCACTATCAAATTAATTAAAATTCAATTTATTGATTAACTTCCTCCTACTCTTGCCACATCTTGTGCATTAGCTTCAAAAGCAGCATTCAGCGCCTCATCACCGCTTAATCCAGAATTAATTGCCTCTTTTAATGCCTCTAAAACTCGTTTATAATCACGAGGCATTACTTTCACAAATTTACTGATATTTTCCTCCCAATTATCGAGCATTTTTTGGGCTTTTTTACTATTAGTAAATTGTTGATGTTTGACAATTAATTGTTTTAACTCGGCAATCTCTGAAGCATCATCAAGGGTTTCTAAACCAACCATCTCCGTATTGCAATGGTTCGCAAAATCCCCTGTTTCATCGAAGATATAGGCAACACCGCCACTCATTCCTGCCGCAAAGTTACGCCCAGTTTTACCGATGATAACCACTTTACCACCTGTCATGTATTCGCAACCATGATCGCCTACTCCTTCCACAACGGCAGTTACACCTGAGTTACGCACACAGAAACGCTCTCCTGCAACCCCTGAAATATAAGCCTCACCACTGGTTGCACCATATAAGGCTACGTTACCCACGATGATATTTTTATCAGCTTCAAAGGTGGCTTTTTTGTCGGGATAAACGATGATTTTACCCCCGCTTAACCCTTTACCGATATAGTCGTTAGCGTCTCCTTCTAACTCAAGAGTGACTCCTTTGGGTACAAAAGCACCTAAACTTTGCCCTGCACTACCGACAAAATGCAAATGCACGGTATCTTCAGGTAAGCCTTCCCAGTGTTTCTTGGTAATCTCGTTACCTAAAATTGTGCCAACCACACGGTTAATGTTTTTAATGGGTAAGGTGGCTTTGACTTTTTCGCCATGCTCGATCGCACCTTTGCATAAATCAAGTAAAGTAGTGATATCGAGGGACTGTTCTAGACCGTGATCTTGTTTGATGGTACAATGACGAGGCATATTCGGATCAACATTGGGTTGATAAAGGATAGGAGAAATATCGATACCTTTAGCTTTCCAATGATCGATTGCACTTTTAGGTTCTAATACATCAGTACGTCCTACCATCTCATCAATAGTGCGGAAGCCTAACTCTGCCATAATTTCTCGCATTTCTTCAGCGATAAACTTCATGAAATTGACGGTATAAGCAGGATCACCTGTAAATTTAGCACGAAGTTCGGGGTTTTGGGTAGCAACTCCCACAGGACAAGTGTTCATATGGCATACACGCATCATGATACAACCGAGAGTAATCAAGGGTGCAGTGGCAAAACCAAACTCTTCAGCACCAAGTAAGGCAGCAATTACCACATCTCGCCCTGTTTTCATTTGCCCGTCAGTTTCTACCACAATGCGACTGCGGAGGTTATTTAATAACAAGGTTTGGTGAGTTTCGGCTAATCCCAATTCCCAAGGTAGTCCTGCGTGTTTAATTGATGTGCGAGGAGAAGCCCCTGTGCCTCCGTCATAGCCTGAGATTAAAACAACATCGGCTTTAGCTTTAGCAACTCCAGATGCGATCGTACCTACTCCCACTTCACTAACAAGTTTCACGTTAATACGGGCTTTGCGGTTAGCGTTTTTCAAGTCGTGGATTAATTCCGCTAAGTCTTCAATGGAGTAAATATCATGGTGAGGAGGAGGAGAAATTAAACCCACGCCGGGGGTAGAGTAACGCACCTTAGCAATCCAAGGATAGACTTTTTTACCCGGTAATTGTCCACCTTCTCCCGGTTTTGCACCTTGTGCCATTTTAATTTGAATCTCTTTGGCTTGGGAAAGGTATAAACTATTAACGCCAAAACGTCCACTAGCTACTTGTTTAATGGCACTATTTTTCGAGTCTCCCTGCTCATTAGTCCAAGTATAGCGCTCTGGGTCTTCTCCTCCTTCCCCTGTGTTAGATTTGCCACCAATGCGATTCATGGCGATCGCCAAAGACTCATGGGTTTCTTGAGAAATCGAACCGTAACTCATTGCGCCTGTTTTAAAGCGCTTCATGATGTTTTCAATAGGCTCAACTTCTTCAATAGGTATAGATTCCCGTTGTTTAAACTCCAATAAGTCACGAAGACGGAAGTAATGTTTACCATGATCATTAATCATCTGGGAATACTTCTTAAATAGTTGATAATCTCCCAGTTGCACTGCTTGTTGTAAGGTGTGGATAGTTTGAGGGTTAAATAGGTGAGATTCACCATCTTTACGCCATTGATATTCACCGCCCACATCAAGGGTATGCCCGTTAACTTGTCTATTAGGGAAAGCGTGGCTATGACGCATGATCGTTTCTTGGGCGATGACTTCTAAATCAACTCCTTGTAAACGAGAAGCGGTACGAGTGAAATATTTATTTATAACACTTTGATTTAAGCCCACTGCCTCGAAAATTTGCGCACCTCGATAGCTTTGGATGGTAGAAATACCAATCTTGGCGGCGATTTTAATTACTCCTTTGGTGATAGATTTGATGTAATTATAAATAGCGGTATCATAGTCAACTCCCGTTAACAAATTCTCCTCAATCATCTGATTAATAGTTTCATAGGCGAGGTAGGGATTGATTGCACCGCAACCATAGCCTAATAACAAGGCAAAATGATGTACTTCTTTTGGCTCGGCAGATTCTAAGATTAAACCTACAAGGGTGCGTGTGCCGTTACGAATTAGATGATGATGTAACCCTGCTACGGCGAGTAATGCGGGTATAGGTGCGTTATTAAAGTCCACTCCTCGATCGCTCAAAATCAGGTGGGTACATCCTTCTTTAATTGCTTGATCAGCTTGGGAAAAAATCGCTTCTAAGGCTTCTTCTAACCCTTTTACTCCATCTTTGGGGTTAAACAGAATTGAGATAGTATGAGCTTTGAACTGGTGATTTAAACCCCCGTCTTCGACTCCCCCCTTATTAAGGGGGGTTAGGGGGGTGAGACTTTTCAGTTTTGCCAATTCTTCGTTAGTGAGAATGGGAGTTTTGAGGGCGATAAGATGACAACTTTCGGGTTGGGGATTGAGTAAGTTTCCTTCTCTACCAATAGTAGTTTCGGCGGAAGTGATAATCGCTTCCCTGATGGAGTCGATGGGAGGGTTGGTAACTTGTGCAAAAAGTTGTTTAAAATAATCATACAATAATTTTGGGCGATCGCTCAACACAGCTAGAGGAGTATCAATGCCCATTGCACCCACTGATTCAACTCCCGTTTGTGCCATCGGTAATAGTAACATCCGCAAGTCTTCAAAGGTATAACCAAAGGCTTGTTGCAAGGGCATTAGATCATTATACAGGCTAGAAGCCTTTTCTACAGAAGGGGTTGGAGGTGAGGGCAATTTATCTAAACTGTATAAATGTTCATCTAACCATTGTTGATAAGGTTTTTGGGTGATGATAGGTTGCTTGACTTCTTCATCGGCAACGATGCGCCCGGCTTCCATATCCACTAAAAACATTTCTCCGGGTTGCAGTCTTCCTTTAGATTCTACCCTTTCTGGCTCAATGGGCAAGACTCCTGCTTCTGATGCCATGATAACTAATCCATCTTTGGTGACGATGTAGCGTGATGGACGTAAACCGTTTCGATCAAGTGTAGCACCAATTTGCTTCCCGTCAGTAAATGCGATGGAAGCTGGACCATCCCAAGGCTCAATTAAACAAGAATGGTATTGATAGAATGCTTTTTTCTCTGCACTCATGGATTCATGTCCACTCCAAGGCTCAGGAATCATCATCATGACGGCATGGGGTAACGAGCGCCCACTTAATACCAACATCTCTAAGGCGTTATCGAAGATGAGGGAATCACTACCTTCCATGTTAATGATAGGCTGAATTTTTGCCATGTCATCCCCGAATAAGTCGGATTGAAATAGGGCTTGACGCGCCTGCATCCAGTTAGTATTGCCTCGTAAAGTATTGATTTCGCCGTTATGGGTGATGTAGCGGTAAGGGTGCGCTCTTTCCCAACTGGGGAATGTGTTTGTACTAAAACGAGAATGTACTAAAGACAGGGCAGTTTCCAACTCAGGGTTGCTCAAATCGAGGTAATATTTGCCTACTTGCTCAGGGCGTAACATTCCTTTATAGACAATCGTGCGACTAGAAATAGTGGCAGGATACCAATATTCATCAATTTTAGGAGCTTTAATTAATGAGTGCGATCGCTTTCTAATAACAAACAATTTACGCTCAAAGGTTAGATTATCGGTAATGTCAGGATTTTTAGCGATGAAAACCTGTTGTACAAAAGGCTCACAAATCAAGGCACTTTTACCTAAATCAGAGTTATCCGTAGGCACATCACGCCAACCTAAGACTTTTTGCCCTTCTTCCGTCACAACCTGCTCAAATAAACTTCTAGCTTTCAATCTAGCGGTTTCATCAGGGGAAGTAAAAATCATTCCTACGGCATAACTACCGACTTCGGGTAAAGTAATCCCCAATTTTTGAGCTTCCTTACTCATAAATTCGTGGGGTAACTGCATCAAAATTCCTGCACCATCCCCAGTGTTAGGCTCTGCACCACAACCGCCTCTATGATCTAAATTGATTAAAATAGTTAAGGCTTGTTGTACTATCTCATGGGATTTTTTCCCGTATTTATTCACCACGAAACCCACACCACAGGCATCGTGTTCATTTTGTGGATCGTATAATCCTTGTTTTTCTGGTATTAAACTATAAGTCATGATTGCTTCCTAAAAATGGTGTTTATGTCTGAAATATAAAGAAATTATTAAGTCTAGCTTGGTTTCTCTTTACTTGTTTATTTCACATTATAGGAAGATTTAAGGAATTAACTCGTTTTTTTTGTCAGAAAGTTAATATAAGATTAAGTTTTTTAAAGTTTGAAGAGCTGAGGTTCGATAAATTATCAATTAATAAATTCTTTTATTGTGATAATACCTGATTTTCAATAAAAAACAACTCAAAGATATATTCTACCTATTTTTTAATTTTGCCCCGACTTTGAAAACACCCTGTTATCCAATGGGTTTTTCCTACCCCAAAGTTACCCATTACCACCGTTATTATATTTTTTTTCTGAAAATTATATTTTATAAAATTACTAATTACTCATTAATTAAGCATTGTTTGAGTTTCTCTTTTAATTTATTTTCGTCCAGATTTCGCCCTATCATTACTAACTGATTTTTAGGAGGATTTTGCCATTCTTCGGTATCAATATCATAGCGTTTTCCGCTTAGTTGAAAAATATGTTTTAATTGACTTTCAGCAAACCATAATATTCCCTTTGCTCTAAATACTTGATTCATGATATTATCGGTAATAAAGTTCTGAAATTTGTCCACATGAAAGGCTCGATCAAACTCTACAGAAATAGACATAAAACCATCAACTTCTAAATGATTAGAGTGATGATGATCATGGTTATGATGGTGATCATGTTCATCATGATGGTGGTGATGATCATGAGAATTAGTAACAGATTCCGAAGGATAATTAGTGGGTTTACTTATATCAATATCCAAAATTAAAGGTAAGGGTACTTTACCATATTCAGTATGTAAAATATTAGCACCTTGTTTAATACAATAAATATCTTTTTCTAACTCTTTAATCTTCTTTTCAGTTACTAAATCAACCTTATTTAATAAAATAATATCCCCATAAATTACCTGTTTTAAAGCCGCATTACTTTCAAAATGTTCAGCCGTAAAATTTTCTGCATCAATTAAAGTTAACACAGAATCAAGACGAATTAAATCTCGTAATTCTGGACTTAAAAAAGTTAAAACTATGGGTAAAGGATCAGCTACTCCCGTAGTTTCCACAATTAAATAATCAATTTTTTTATCACTTTCTAAAACTTGATAAACTGTATCTAATAAATCATCATTAATGGTGCAACAAATACAACCATTACTAAGACTTAACATATTTTCTTCCACCGATATTAATAACTGACTATCAATATCAATATCACCAAATTCATTAACTAAAATTGCTACTTTTAAATCTTGATTATTCGTAAGAATATGATTAAGTAAAGTGGTTTTGCCACTACCTAAAAAACCCGTAATAATCGTAACTGGTAAACCCCTTTTCGGTAAAACGAAATTATCCATATATAGAATTAAGAATAAAAAATATCTCTAACACTCTCGATTATGATTCTACATTTCGACTACGCTCAATAGTGATATGGCATTACATTGAGCGTAGATACCTTAACCCTCCAACACCTTACCACAATTAATTATTAAAAGTGGGTCGATGTTGAATTAAATTCATAAATTCTTGACGAGTTTTTGCGTCATCATTAAAAATACCTCGTAACGCACTTGTAGAAGTCCAAGAGCCGGGTTTCTGTACTCCACGCATCACCATGCACATATGAGTAGCTTCGATAACTACTGCCACTCCTTGAGGTTGCAATAAACCTTGTAAAGCATCGGCAATTTGGGCAGTTAAACGTTCTTGTACTTGCAATCTTCTAGCGTACATTTCACAAATACGGGCGATTTTCGATAACCCAATGACTTTACCGTTAGGAATATAAGCCACATGGGCGCGCCCTAAAATTGGTAGTATATGATGTTCACAGGAGCTAAATAAATCAATATCTCTAACTAACACCATTTCATTGGCATTCTCATGAAAAACTGCGCCATTTAACAATTCATCGAGGGATTGATTATAACCAGAGGTAAGAAACTTTAAGGCTTTAACTACTCGTTTAGGCGTGTCTCTTAATCCTTCTCTGTCCGGATTTTCCCCTAATCCTAGTAATAATGTTCTAACAGCTTTCACCATATCTGCTTCGGTGACAGAAGGTTGAGATTCCGTCACGAGGTTAGGCAAGGAATTATTACGGTGAGTATCTTTGATGATAGAAGATTCTGTGTATGTCATATTTTTAGATGATGAGACTATTCAAAATGATAATCGTTATCATTTGTTTTGACAAGAGGTTAGTAATTATATCTTTTTCACTAATTTTCACTAAAAAGTGTTTTAATAGTTGTTGAGAAATGATGAAAAAAAATTACACTGTTGTAATAGTATTAATCACGATCTTACTTTTAATCGTCTTTTGGTATCATGTCCATAAACCTCAAGGAATTGATGATGAAAATATTAGAGAAATGGGCGTTGCTGATTTTGAGTATGATTGATATTTATTGGCGTGTAGCTTTGCTGTGCCAGAGACATCGCTAAACTATAAAATAGTAAGTATTCCAGATTGTTGAGTTTGTATTTTCATACCTTGATTCAGCAACGCCAAAAATTAAATTAATAGATTATTTAAAATAAATTTAACCCATCTTTTTATCTCAAAATTTACGAGGATTTAATAATAATGTTATCAAGGTTGTCCATGCAATTCCTAATAACCATCCTCCCAGTATGTCACTAGGAAAATGTACTCCTAAATATAATCTAGTCCATGCAATAGTAAGAATATAAAATAAGGCTAAAATAGTGAATAATAAAGTCCAGCGACTACCCCAAAAAATAATTAATAATGTTAAAGCCAAACTTATGCTACCCATAGCATGGCCACTAGGAAAAAAAAAGTCAGAAGGTTGAGTATAAAAGGATTCCCATAAGTTAGGGCGAGGGCGTTGAAAAAAGATTTTAATGATAAAATTAACTATTGCACTGGTAAAAATTGAGGTAATTAAATAAGTTAACAATCTCTTTTCTTTCTTGATAAATAAGAATAATGATATAAAAAATGAAAAGAATAAAATTAACTTCAATCCTCCAAAATTAGTTAAAATTGGAGCAAGTTTATTTAACAAAGAATTTGAGTGATTATGAATGTATAAAAGAATTAATTTATCCCATAAAAATTCTCTATGAAAATAATTAATTTCTATAGCTAAAACACTAAAGATAACTAAACAAAGTATTTTAAGAAATAATAAGATTTTTGTTTTATTCAAGTTTTGATTTAATATTAAATAACTTAGAAAAAATTTACAATTTAAGTACCACTAAAAAAAAGGTAAAAATAAATTTAATAAGTTAGTTTGCCACAGAATGACCGCCATTACCGTAAAAACATTAAAAGTAACAACTCCAACCCAAATATTTTAAGTCCAATTTTGCTACTAATTAGACATCTCCATAAATTTAAAATTAAATCAATTCTTATTTATAAATTGTCAATTTTAACCTACTATTCCCGGCTACCTGAAACCTGCCTAAATCTTATTCAAAGCATTGAACTGAGGTTTTATAAAAGGGAAATAAAACTACATGAAATAATAAAAATATAAAAAAAAGATTAGAGTTTCGGTTTAGGGTCTAAGATATACTGTGTAGGAGTTAAATAATATTAAATCCTTCAGGTATTATTTGTGAAACTTTTAATTATTAATTGTAAGCCATTGTGAGTGATCCTAATTTAGATTTAAAGCTATTTGGACTTAACGCCAAACAAGGAAGATGGTTACTTATTCCTATGGGGATGATAGTTTTGCTATGTTTGGGAAGTGTTTATTCTTGGAGTATTTTTCGCAAACCTCTGGAAACTCAATTAAATATTAGTGCTACGGAAAGTTTATTGCCCTATACCATTGGTTTGTTGTTTTATTCAATTTTCATGCCCATTGCTGGGTTTTTGATCCCGAAAATCGGTGCTAGAGTAATGACGGCTACGGGGGGATTAATAGTCGGTTTAGGTTATATTTTAGCTAGTTTTGCTCCGAATATCACTTTAATTACCCTTTCTTATGGTGTTATTGCTGGTGCTGGAGTGGGTATTGCTTATGGTGTGCCCATGGCAGTGGTGGCAAGATGGTTTCCTGATAAAAAGGGGTTAGCTGTAGGTTTAACAATTATCGGTTTTGGGCTTTCTCCTCTAATTACTGCTCCTTTAGCTAGTCAATTAATTATTTCCTACGGAATAAGTATAACCTTGAGAGTTTTAGGTATTGCTTTTATTTTGATTATTTTAGCAATGTCGATCACACTTAAGTTTCCTCCAGCCCATTGGAATCCATCCCCCCTTTCTACCCGAAAAGATTCTATCCAAGAAATCAGAAATTATACTCCCATGTTAAAAAGCCCTTCTTTCTACGGCTTATGGTTTTGTTACGCCATTGGTGCATTGGTAGGGTTAACAGCCATCGGAATTTCTAGCCCTGTGGGAGTGGAAATTATCCAGATTAATCCTGAGTTTGCGGCTCGGAGTGTTTCTTTATTTGCCCTTTTTAATGGCATTAGTCGTCCTTTATTTGGCTGGTTAACGGATCGTTTTCAACCCCGTCAAGTGGCGATCGCCTCCTACACTATCATCTTAGTTGCTTGTATTTTAATGATTTCTGCTCAAGCAAGAGAAATTTTGACTTATTTAATCGCTTTTTGCTTATTTTGGTTTTGTTTAGGGGGATGGTTAGCAATGGCGCCAACAATGACACTAAAATTTTTCAACCCTGATAACTATGCGCAAAACTACGGGATTGTTTTCACTGCCTATGGAGTGGGTGCATTAGTTGGGACAGTTTTTGTGGGGCAAATACGAGACTTGTTTGGTAGCTACACCTATGGCTTTTATATCATGGGGGTGTTAGCGATAGTTGGTATTTTTATTGCTCAATTTACCCTCAAAAATCGTAATCAGTGCTGACAACAGTTAAGTATTTTTGTTCTGATACCTGAATACCTACCTAAATCTAATTATTTTATAATGAAATTTAACCTGCTTTAAGATACATATAGAATTAAAATATATCTTATACTCAACTGTGAGATCATAGCATTAGTATAAAATAAATGACAGGACAATGACAAAGAAAAAAAATCTGAGTGAAACGAATATTATTAGTTTATTGATCGAAAATTCATATTTATTTCAAGGATTAAATCAGGAAGAATTGACTTCTTTTTTACCTCCAGAAAGTCTTATTAAGGAAAAATTATTTTCTAATCGCCCTGTATTTACTGCATTTTTACCCGATGATAGTTTAGATAGTCTCTATGTGATTTTAGAAGGTGGCCCTGTTGTTACTCTTAGTAATCCACTAGATCGCATTATCTCTATAACTTATCGTGGTGGTTGTTTTGGGATGCGCAGTTTACCTTTTAGTTATGGTTTGGCTAGTAAGAGTTTTCCTAGTTTAGTGGAGGCTTACAAAACTACTTATGTCACGAAAATTCCTCTCGATGCTTTACAACTTATTTATGATCATTTTGATATTGTACGGCTACGTTATGCTAAGTTATTTGAACTGAGAGAAAAATTTACTTATCACCTTCTTAATTGTAGTAGTTATCCACCACAAGCCGTATCATCTTTATTAAGAGGGTTAATTTATCAAGAAAGAGAATTACAAAGTCAACCTAACGATAAAGGTGTTTATATTTTTGATTTATCCGTAGAAGTTATCGCTAAAGCCTGTCAGTTAAATCAACGTACTGTTGAACAAGTTTTGAAGGGAATGCAAAAAGAAGGTTTAATCAATTTAGATAAAGATAATGACACTTCTGATGATATTATTCACATTTTAAAACCAGAAGAATTAAAAGAAGTATATAGTTCTACTAGAGATAAAGTTTCATGGTGGCCTTTAAAATGATAGATTACTATAAAATATTTACTCTTATTTTTTGATTATATTATCAACAATTTTAGATAGTTCTTCAATGTTTTTTACTTTTAAAATTTCGGGTAGAAGATTAATTTTTTGTTGAGAAGATACACCATTAATTAAATTATTAATTTCTTGATAATTTTCTGGGAAACGAGTTTCTAACATTTTACTAAAAATATCTTGAATTAATTGTTTTTTATGTTCTTCCACTGAATTTAATTGTTGTTTTGCAGTCATTAAATCTCCTTGTTGTTGATTCAATAGTTCTAACATTTGTTGTAATGTTCGTGCTAAAATACCTAAATCGTCGGGGCGATCGCAAAAATCATCAAAATCAGAAGGATGAAAGTGATTATTTTCAATGGCAGATACAGCAGTGGCAGTTATAGCGTAAAGTTCTTCCAAAGACTCTACATTTTGACGATGATTAACCTCAAGGGCATCCATAACCTGATTATAACGTTGAGCGATATGTCCAATTTCAGTAAAAGATTGTACTGGCACACGCAAGGTTAAATCATGGTTTTTTGCCTGTATATCCATCACATGGAATAGTTCATAAGTATCAGTACTAGCACCATGCTCAGAAATATTTAAACCAATTTCTTCATCTTCTAGGGATACCCGTAAAGAATAATAACGATTAATAATAGTCAGTAAGATAAAAGTTAAACCAAAAGCCCATAACAAAGCAATACTTACCCCTAATAATTGCACCATAATTTGTTGTCCTCGACTATGATTAAGTAGCTCTAAATTGCCAAATAAACCTACGCAGATTGTACCCCAAACTCCAGCCCCACCATGTACTGGCACGGCATCTACTGCATCGTCAATGCCCCATCGTTTGAGGTTGAAAGATACCAAATTAGTGACACCTGCACTGGTTATGCCTATGATTAAAGCTACAGGACTTGAGACTAAATGACAACTAGCAGTAATACCTACTAACCCCGCAAGACTACCATTGATTAATTCTTCTACTTCAATGCGCTTATTTTGAAAATGACTAAGAATCATACCGCAAATCATTCCTCCAACTCCTGAAAGGATAGTATTGAGAATAATATTTGGTACTTTCTCATTTAAAGCAAAAGTGCTACCACCATTAAAACCAATCCAACCAACCCATAAAAGTAAAGCACCTAACACCGCAAAAGGTAAATTTGAGCCTTGAATCTTGTTAATTTTTCCTCCTGAAAATCGTCCATTTCTTGAGCCAATAATAACTAAAGTTGCTAAACTTACCCACGCCCCAACACTATGAACAACAGTACTTCCAGCAAAATCAACAAAACCTATTTCTTTTAACCAACCATTTTCATTCCATGCCCAATGGCCAAATAAAGGATAAATTAAGCCAGAAACTAAAATAGTTGTGATTAAATAAGCCCAAAATTGTATTCTTTCAGCAACAGCACCAGAAATAATAGTAGTGGAAGTGCCGCAAAACATGGCTTGAAAAATAAAAAAAACGACTATTGATGATTCATTGGGAGAATTAAAGAAAAAATAATTTGTGCCAACCCAACCAGTTTGAGAAATTCCAAACATTAAAGCGTAACCAAAAGCCCAAAATAGCATCACCGATACAGCAAAATCAGCAAAATTTTTTACAGCAACATTAATACTATTTTTTGAGCGAGTTAAGCCAGATTCAAGACACATAAAACCACCTTGCATTAACAACACTAAACCAGAACAAATCAATAACCAAAGTTGATCTATCATTTAACCACTAATAAACAAATTTAATACTATATTTATGACATCTTTTTAATTAATCAATTGATAAATAAGACACTTTAACTTAAATGTTTTAACCCATTTTCCTGAATTTAGAATCAAACAATCAATATCTCCCTAGAAAGAATTGATCAAAAAGAATAAACTTATAAGGATAAATTAGATACAATAACTTAAGAAGATAACTTTTTTCTTCTGTCTCTTTATCTGTTTACAAGAGAAAAATTTTATTAAGTTAAAAATAACGAATAATTTAATTATGTTTAGTAAAAATAACCCCGATAAACCATCAAATAATCCCAAAATACAAGATTTAATTATGGAGGAATCTTCTGATTATATAACAACAGAATTAGAAGAAATTGAATTACAACCAACGGTTAAATTAGTAGAAAAAATTAGCGGTATTTTATCACCTTATTTTATCGTTATTGTCGGCTTATATTTATATGATAATAACTTTTTATTTGGTTCAATTTTAATCTTAGTAGGTATTCTTTCCTTACTTAAAATTTCCTATGAAGATATTTGGCAATGGATAGAAAAAATTAAACACCTTTTTAACCAAGATAATAAACTCGGATAAAACCATCACTGTGGGCTATTTTTTGTTATTTTCGAGAAAAAAGACGCAAATTTGCCATATAATTAAAGATGTTGAGCTTGTGAGTTGTTTTAGAGGAATAAATCAATGATCGAAATGAAGGTAGCGGCTATAGCTTTAGATGCAGTAAGTCGTACACCTATTGTACTATTGAAAGATGCTTCTGAACGTCGTGCATTACCTATATATGTCGGTCAAGATCAAGCTAGATCTATTATTGGAGTACTAGAGCAACAAGAATTTCCTCGTCCTCTTACTCATGATTTAATGGTTAATGTTTTTTCTATTTGGAATTTAAAATTAGAGAAAGTGATCATTAATTCCTTACAAGATAACACTTTTTATGCTCTTTTATGTATGAAAATGGGCAAAAAAGAGAAAAATATTGATTGTCGTCCTAGTGATGCCATAGCCATTGCAGTACGCATAGGATGTCCGATTTGGGTAATGGAAGAAGTGTTATTAGATGCTTCAATTCCTGTCGATAGAGAGGCTGATGAAGAAGAAAGAGAGGCTTTTCGAGATTTTGTCGCTAATTTAAGCCCTGATGAGTTAATTCGTCGTGCCTCCAAAGGAGGAGATAACAGTTAATAATTAACAAGTTATACATTATCAATAACAAATTATAAGTATTAATTTAGTTAAATCTTTTATCGAATAAATATCTTTCAGATATAAGTAATAAAATTGAGATGAAATATCGACGTTTTGGAAAAACAAAGTTAAATTTATCGGTATTTTCTTTTGGTTTAATGAGATGTTGTTATTCTCAATCTCAGTTACTAGAAACCGTAAAAAAGGCTTTAGAATTAGGCATAAATCACTTTGAAACCGCAAGAGGTTATGGTGAAAGTGAGACGTTTTTAGGATTAGCTTTAAAACAATTAAATATTCCTCGTGAAAAGATATTTATTACTACTAAATTTACTCCTATTAATGATGTTAAAATTATTCAAAAATGGTTAGATGAATCATTATCTCGTTTAGGAGTTAATTATATTGATTGTGTCGCAATTCATGGAGTTAATACATGGCAACATTTAGATTTATTAACCCAAGAAAATAGTTTTTTAAAAGTTTTACAACGAGCAAAAAAAGAAGATAAAATCAAACATATTGGTTTTTCAACTCATGGTAATTTAGAGTTAATTTCTGCCACTATTTCTACTGGTTTTTTTGAGTTTATTAACCTTCATTATTATTACTTTTTTCAGTATAATTACCCCATTATTGAGTTAGCAAAAAAACATGATTTAGGAATTTTTATTATTTCACCAGCCGATAAAGGAGGGCGTTTATATCAACCTTCAGCTAAATTAACCCAAATTTGTCAACCTTTTTCACCTTTACTTTTAAATTATCGTTTTCTCTTAAATAACCCTCAAATTACGACTTTAAGCCTTGGTGCAAGTGATCCTGATGAGTTAATTATGCCTTTATCAGTGAGTGATGACGATGGGAAATTAACAGTTTTAGAGAGAGAAACATTAACTAAAATAGATGACAATTTGAGAGATACTTTAAACACTGATCATTGTTCACAATGTTATCAATGTTTGCCTTGTCCTGAAAATATTAATATTCCTGAAATTTTGCGATTGCGGAATTTAGGAGTAGGTTTAGACATGAAAGAATACGCTAGTTATCGTTATCAGATGTTAGAAAATGCTGGACATTGGTTTTGGGGTAAAAAAGGCGATAAATGTACAGATTGCGGTGAATGTTTACCAAAATGCCCTGAAAATCTCGATATTCCTGATTTATTAAGAGATAGTCATACTAGGTTTAATGGTAGTGCAAGGCGACGTTTATGGGAGTAATAAACTTTATTATGCTTCAATTTGCAATTTTACCTAAAAATTTTCATAATTCAAAATTTATTACTTCAAACTTAGGTTTAATCCTAATATTTGGTTTATTATTTCATCACCAAATGTTATATTAAATTAATCTTTTAATTACTTTAATTAATTTAAAAAAAATTCCCCTTAAATCATGATTGATATTAATCAACATCGACAACAATTTCTCGGTTTAAAGAATAAGTATTATTTTAACTACGGTGGGCAAGGAATTTTACCTCAATCTGCTTTACAAAAAATTATTGAAAGTTATCAGTATATTGATCAAGTTGGCCCTTTTGGGTTAAAAATAAATAGTTGGATGTATGAAAATATTGCGGCAACGAAAAAAGCTATTGCCCAAGAAATAGGGGTAACATCAAATACTATTACTTTAACGGAAAATGTGACGGCTAGTTGTAATATTCCTCTTTGGGGTATTGATTGGCAAGAAGGGGAAGAAATTTTATTAACAGATGCAGAACATCCCGGAATTATTGCTATCGTAAAAGAAATTAGTCGCCGTTTTGGGGTTAAAATTATTCCTTGTCCTATTATCGAAACTCTTAATGACGGTAATCCCCTAGAAGTCATAAAAAATCATTTAACTTCTAATACTCGGTTGGTAATTATAAGTCACATTTTGTGGAATACGGGGCAAATTTTACCGTTAAAAGAAATTGTGTCTGTATGTCATAGCTATAGTGATAGTAAAAAACAAATTCAAGTGTTAGTGGATGGCGCACAATCTGCAGGTAGTTTACCTTTAAATTTAGTAGAGTCAAGGGTTGACTTTTATGGTTGTACAGGGCATAAATGGTTATGTGGTGCTTCTGGGGTTGGCTTTCTCTATACTAGACAAGATTTAATTACTTCTCTATTTCCTACTTTTATCGGTTGGCGTGGCTTAAATTATTCAAAAACCGATTTACCTTTCACCGATGATGGTAGTCGTTTTGAGGTGGCAACTTCTGCTTATCCTTTGTTTACTGCTTTACAAGAAGCGATCGCCATACATCAACAATGGGGTACAATAGAGCAACGTTATCACCGTATTAGTGAATTAAGTAGTTATTTATGGGAAGAATTAAGAAAAATAAAAACTATTGAATGTTTAAAAAACACTTCTCCAAAATCAGGGTTAATTTCTTTCTATTTGAGAAATGGAAAAGATGCTAATAATATGGTGAAAATCTTAGAAGAAAAAGGATTTTATTTACGCACTTTAGTTAATCCTTATTGTATTCGAGCCTGTGTTCATTATTTAACTTTAGAAACAGAAATTGAGGCATTAATTAACGTGATTAAAAGTGAAAATTAGTGTAAAAGTTAAGCCTAAATCAAAACAACAAAAAATAGAGCAAAATGTTGAAGGTATTTGGATAATTAATTTAAAATCTCCACCTATTGATGGTAAAGCTAATCAAGAATTAATAAAGATTATTGCCGAAAAATTTAAGGTAAAAAAATCTCAAGTTATCATCAAATCAGGATTATCTAGTCAAAATAAAATTATTGAAATTGAAGATTAAAAATTACTTAATCAGCTTTTAGTTACTTCAAAAAAACTAATAAATAGTTAATTAGGGATTTCTTAATCTTTCTTCTAATTCTGATTTATCCTCAATTATCTCAAAAATACTTCCCATATTGGTAAGATCAAATAACATTTTAATTTGATCATTTAAAGACATTAAAAACAGTCTTCCTCCACTATTCCGAACAGTTTTTAATATTAGTACTAATGCACCTAGTCCTGAACTATCCATAAAAGTTACTTTCTTCAAATCAATTAAAACGACATTGACACCTTCATCGATTAATTCATTAATTTGTTGACGAAATTGCGCAGATTTAGCACTATCTAAAATACCTTCAGGGCGTAAAACTTTTACTTTGGGTAACATGGATAAATAAATTATTAATTTTGACTTATATTACCTGAATTCGACATTAAAAACCTATCTAAAATTTTATGTCGAACTAAGATTATATTTGTTATTTTAGCGAAAATCTACGGTCATGAGATCTTTAATTTTTTATTCCTGTAGTGCTAACTCCTTCAATAAATTGTTTTTGTCCAATTATAAACAAAATTATCACAGGAAGAGTACTGATAACCACCGCAGCCATCAATAATGACCAATTACTGGTAAACTGTTCTTGAAATGAGGACAAGGATAATTGTACGGTGGTTAAATTTGGGTTATTAGTGAAGACAAGGGGTTTAAATAAGTCATTCCATTCCCCGATAAAGGTAAATAAAGAAAGAGTGATAACCGCAGGTTTAGCTAAAGGAAACAGAATATACCAGATTATTTGTAAAGAATTTGCACCATCCAAGGCGGCTGCTTGTTCTAATTCTAGGGGAATTGTGGTAAAATATTGACGCATTAAAAATATACCAAATCCACTTGCTGCTGTCGGTAAAATTAATGCCCAATAAGTGTTAATTAAATGTCCCCATTTTAATACTAAAAAAATCGGAATTACTAATACTTGAAATGGAATCACTAAGGTAGATAAAATTAGTAATAACACTGCATTTTTTCCTTTAAAATTTAATCTTGCTAAGGCATAACCTGCTAAAGTTGATGTTATTATTTGTAGAATTGTTACGGCGATGGCCACTAAACTAGAATTACTAAAAGCAAGAATAAAATTACCTTTTTCCCATGCTTCTTGATAATAGTGAAAAGTAAAACTATGATCAGAAGTATTAGAAAAAAAAGAGGTATATAAAACAATTATTAAGGGAGATAAAACAATAATTAAACCAATCAAAAGTATCAAAAAACTAATTATTTGAGAGCGTGAATTATTAATTTTATCCATGAATTAACAAGATTTTTTTAAATTTTAATCTAATATTTTATCAGTTATTTATTTAACTAAAAATTTTATTTATCATAAGTTACTTATTACTTACTTAACCGAAGAATTTAAAAACTCAATAAAGGCTGAAAACCATGTTTAACAGAGGCTTGACCAATTTTTTCCATTTTTTCAACAGTAATTTGATTTCTCCCCCAAGAAAAATTAGTGTGCCATTGCTCAAATTCTAAAAGCATCGCTTCAGCAAAACAAGCAAACATTTGACGAGCGGGAATATCCATATTGACAATTTCCATGATTTTCCAGTCAATATCTAAACAATGTTCGACAATACCGCCATTTAACACATAAATATCAGGGTGATTAAATTTTGTGCCTAAATTTTTAGGATAACCGCCGTCAATTAATAAACAAGGTTTTTTCAGCATTTCATTATTAATTTCAACGCCCCTAGGCATACTAGCCACCCAAACAATAATATCTGCAAGGGGTAAAGCCTCTTCTAATGCCATAATTTTCCCTCTACCTAAGTCAGATTGTAGAGCTTGTAAACGCTCACGATTACGGGCAATTAGCAATAAATCCGCTACATCGGTTTTTTGATCTAACCAACGACAAACCGCACTACCAATATCTCCTGTAGCACCACAAACTGCCACTGTAGCTTTACTTAAATCAATACCTAATTTAGCTGAAGCCTGTTCAACCTGACGACAGATTACATAAGCTGTATGAGTGTTACCTGTAGTAAAGCGTTCAAATTCTAGCTCGACATTGCGCACTTGTTTATTCTCTTTGAGATTAAATTCTTCAAAAATAATCGAAGAAAAACCACCTAATGCAGTAATATCAATTTTGGTTTTTTGTGCCAATGCCATAGCATTTAATATTTTACGGATAGCCGTTTTTATGCGACGACTACTGAGCATTTCTGGTAAGAAACAAGATTCAATATAGCGCCCGTGAATTATCGCTCCCGTGACACTGGTAACTTGAAACTCATCTACTAAAATTGGTGGTGCAGAGCACCAAAATTCAAAGCCTTCTTTAGCATATTCAGCGTAACCGAGTTTATCTGCTTCTGCTTGAGCGTGTTCTAAATTGGTTAGATGACCGATGAGACCAAACATTTAATAATTAATTTAGTTTATATAAGGGTGTTTTAAATAAGAAAGTCGATAAAAGCTAAGAATAAGTTAAGACTTTTTTACCATATTACTAAAAAATGTAACAAAAAAAAGGAATTGATACTTATTTCTAGCCTTTATTGCATAGATATTTTTTTCTTTATATATTTACTGTCTCTGTGTTTTTCATCAAAAAGCCTTATTTTGTCATTTATTCAATTCTCTTCTCTCCTTCGTTATATGTGAAAGAAACCATTGAAAGTAAAGAATGGTTGCCCTAATTAACACAAAGATGTAATGTCCACTTTCTCATGGGTTTTCTTTTTCTCTCCCAAAATTTAGTTAGATTCTAATTTTTGATGGTGATTAATTTACGAAACTTTACAAAAAAAAGAAAACATGAAAATAAATTAAAATAACTGTTTTTTACATCACAAAAGTGCTAATCTATAAAATATAGAGAAAGTTTTTAGGAGGAAAGATCTACTAAATAACATAAAACTACACTTATAATATTGTGTTATTTAGAGAATGAATAAATTGTTTTAGTTGACTAAATTCTCAAACATATTTACTCAATCTATTTTTTTAATCTTATTCAAGACAAGATACTGCTTTATAGTTAAACACACTATAAACTAATTGATTTTGAGGATTAACACTAAAACTTTGGTTAATTTAAAATAAAAAAAGGTTACTAATTACCTAAGAAATGGAGTACTAATTATGAAATTTTTAATTCAAGGAAATAATATTGAAGTTACCGAATCAATCCATGATTATGTAGAGGAAAAACTAGACAAAGCTGTTAAACATTTCCAAAATTTAGCGACTAAAGTTGATGTTCATTTATCCGTTGCTCGTAATGCTCGTATTAGTAATAAACATAAAGCCGAAGTTACTATCTATGCTAATGGTACTGTAATTCGTGCTCAAGAACATAGTGAAAGTTTATATGCTAGTATTGATCTTGTCTCTGATAAAATTGCTCGTCAACTACGCAAATATAAAGAACGACAATTAGGACAAAAAACTCGCTCTCAAGTTAAAACCGTTGACTCTGTTGATTCTGTAGAGACAATTCCTTTGGATACTAATCTCATAGGCGATCGCCAACCTGAATTACCTTCAGAAGTGATTAGAATGAAATATTTTGCTTTACCAGCTATGACTATCGATGAAGCACAAGAGCAACTACAATTTGTGGATCATGATTTTTATATGTTTACAAATCAAGAAACTGGTGATGTAAATGTGATC
Organism: Geminocystis sp.; assembly: GCF_041753295.1. Taxonomy (NCBI): domain Bacteria; kingdom Bacillati; phylum Cyanobacteriota; class Cyanophyceae; order Chroococcales; family Geminocystaceae; genus Geminocystis; species Geminocystis sp. The sequence continues at coordinate 80,647 of NZ_JBGSUU010000110.1, read as the reverse complement.
TATAAAAGAAATCATGGAGGCTTTGGAGTCATACAACCTCGTCATAATCAGGATAAATAGAGTCCGTAAAATTTCCTGATGGGGGAATAATTTTAAGTAATAAGTAATAATATTCTAATATTGTTTAATAAAATCAATGGCTTTTTCTAAAGGTAAAGGTTGAGAGAAGAAATATCCTTGTCCATAATTGCAACCGAGCGATCGCAAAATATCTAATTGTTGTTGATTTTCGATACCTTCGGCTACCGTTGTCATCTCTAAACCCTGAGATAAATTAATTAAAGTACGACAAATAATCTCATCTTTATCATTATTTTCTAACTCTTTAACAAAACATTGATCAATTTTCATCGTATCAAATTTAAAGTTTTTGAGATAGGATAAATTAGCATAACCTGTACCGAAATCATCGATAACTAAAGGTAAACCAAAATCACGACAATTTTTTACTAAAGATAAAGCAGTTTCACCTTCAAATAAACTTCTTTCTAAAATTTCTAATTTAATTTGTTTTGGGTTAATAGAAGAATGTTTAATTTTTTCCTTAATAATATTTAAGAAATCGGGATCATAAATCTGTTTTTGCGCAACATTAATACTTAAAAATATATCACAATTAGTTTCTTTTTTTACTTGTAAAATAGCTTCTAAACTTTTTTCTAATAACCATTCACCGATAGGAATAATTAAAGAAGTTGACTCTGCTAAAGGAATAAAAACCGATGGAGAAACATTGCCTCTAGTAGGAGAAAACCATCTTAATAAAACTTCAAAACCAACAATTAAATTACTTTTTAAGTCTATAATAGGCTGATAAAAACAAACTAATTGATTTTGTTTAAAACCACTTCTAAGATCACTTTCTAATCTGATTAACTCAATAGCTTGATAAATTTTTTCTTGATACTCTTTTTTCGTATTATCTAAAAATATTTGATCTGATTCTTCTTTTGCTGATCTTAATCTACCAGTTTCTAAGCGAAAATAGTTCATCACTACCATTAATAATAACTTTAAAATGGGATCAGCATCTTCAATTCTAGTCTTAACTTGTTCACTGGTAACAATAGTTAACACCACATTAGTTTTAGCATAAGCAGCAGCAGATCGAGGACTGCCATCAACTAAAGCTAATTCCCCAAACATATCTCCAGCTTTAAGAATATTTAAAACGGTATATTTATTATTAACTAAAGTTGAAATTTCTACCTCTCCTTCATCGATAATATAAGCAAAATTACCCGTTTCTCCTTCTCTAAAAATACACTCTCCAGCTTGTAATGTTTGATTAGGAAATTTTTGTCCAAAATCATATTTTTCTGACATAATAAATAATTAAAAATCAAGAATTAAAAATTAATTTGCTAATCAGTAACTATTCATGATAATTAATTACTCTTAGAGTTTAAACTAGAAAAATATAAATTACCCACAATACCTAAAAACAAAATATAAAAGATTAATTGTACTAGATAAAGATGATCTCGATAACCTAATAAAGTTTTTAATAATATACCTGGAAATTGATTATCAGGTAAAAAATTACTTGTATTCCAAATAGGTATTCCAAGTAAACAAGAACCTTGATTAAATAAACATAAACTCTGATAGTGTACGTTAATTTGAGCGAGAATTGTTACTGCCCCATCAAAGTTTTTTAAAGCACTAACCACTAAACCAGCGACAATTAATAACAGAAAAATACCCATAACTTGAAAGAATAAACGGATATTTATTTTCACCCCCCAATAAAACAATGACCAGCCCATTAAACCTGCTAAAATTAATCCTGTTATTGCTCCTATTGTCGGACTTAAAAAGTCAGTTTGAAATTGAGCAGCAATAAATAAAACTGTTTCAAAACCCTCTCTTAATACAGCAATAAAAATTAATAAAAAAATTCCTTTTCCTGCATTTTCATTGGTTAATACAGTATTAATAGCACCCTCAACCTCACCTTTCATAGATTTAGCCTGTTTGCTCATCCAAATCAACATCCAACTTAACATCACGATAGCAGTCAAGGCAAATAAAGTTTTTAAGACTTCTTTCAAAACAGGTGCATAAAGATATTGACTAGATTCTAGTGTTTGTAAACTACTCCAAAGAAATAAACCCACAGAAACACTAGCTAAAATTCCTGCGATAACTCCTAAATAAATCCAACGATAATATTCTTGTTTTTCTGCTTTTTTTAAACAAGCAAAGACAATTCCTACCACTAATGCGGCTTCAAAACCCTCTCTCAAGGTGACAACAAAAGTAGGTAACGCACTACTGATATTCATAATCTGAATTAAAATATCCACTAATTTTTAAAATTATATCACTACAACCTCTTGTCTTCTTCAGTTTTCTTCTGGGAAGTAAATCATTTCAGAAAAAAATAGTAAAATTAGTTGACATAAGCATCTATATTTGTATATGATTGTTATTTGGATGATTTTTGTCTTTACCTTATCTTAACCTTACTATGAACACTCAAGTTTTATTACAACTCAAGAAGAAACATAAACTAGGTTTTGGATGAGATAGCAAAAAAAGTCTGTTAAAATCAATTGTCCCTATTAGCAAACACAGTATGGAGTGAGTTGACAAGAATGAACAAAGTGGGTACACATTTAGTGGTAGATGCTTGGCAAGCACCAGCAGATCTTTTGAATAATCCAGAAAGAATCCGTCAAGGCTTGTTAGATGCTATTAAGGCTGGAAAAGCTACTTTAATAGATATGTGTGTACACCAATTTAGTCCCCATGGGGTAACAGCTACCGTTACTTTAGCGGAATCTCACATTGCAATTCATACTTGGCCCGAATATGGTTATTTTGCTGCAGATTTATTTTTCTGTGGTGCTGGACAACCTAAAGAAGCCATGAAAGTATTACAAGTTGCACTTCAAGCAAAACAGGCAACCATGAGAGAAATTGATCGAGGTTTTCCTGAAGCGTTTGTAAATCAAGAAACTATAACTATGAAAGAGGAGTATATTCCCGTTCTTCAAGGTGTAGCTTAGTGATCAAAACTTGTTTTACCCTCAAATTCTCCTAAGCGTTCTCAAAAAAATCTTATCATCTTTTTATGATCTTTAATTTCCAGAACAAACCACATTTGAGGGTTATCGAATTAGTAATTAGACATCAAGAAGCATAATTTTTTATCAATCTTATGTCTAATTCAAGGATTTTTCCATTAATATCTTTTGTCTTTTGTGTTACCCGATACAATCGGTTCTTAAATAAGACTGTAACACGTCAGGTACTTTAATTGTACCGTCAGATTGTTGATAATTTTCTAAAATAGCCGCCATAGTACGCCCTACAGCTAAACCAGAACCGTTCAAAGTGTGTACATAATCAGTACCTTTTTTACCTTTATCTTTAAAGCGAATATTTGCCCGTCTAGCTTGAAAATCATGGCAATTAGAGCAACTCGAAATTTCTCGATAAGTGTTAGCAGAAGGCAACCATACTTCCAAATCGTAACATTTTGCAGCACTAAAACCAATATCCCCCGTACATAATTCCATCACCCGATAAGGTAATTTTAGAGCTTGTAAAATCGCCTCCGCATTATTTACCATTTTCTCATGTTCTTCGGCACTTGTTTCAGGGCGAACTAATTTAATTAACTCAACTTTGTTAAACTGATGTAAGCGAATTAAACCCCGCATATCTCGCCCATAACTTCCTGCCTCTCGACGAAAACAAGGAGTATAAGCACAATGATAAATAGGTAATTTTTCCCCTTCCAAAATTTCTTGACTATACAAGTTAGTCACAGGCACTTCGGCGGTAGGAGTTAACCATAAATCATCATTTTCGCACTTAAAACTTTCTTCTGCAAACTTTGGTAACTGTCCTGTACCTTTTAACGCTTCACTATTAATTAAAATAGGAGGCATAACTTCAATATAACCTGCTTCTATTTGGTGATCGAGCATAAAATTAATTAACGCCCTTTCTAAAGCTGCACCCATGCCTATTAAAGCAACAAAACGACTTTGAGCGACTTTTACCGCCCTTTGAGAATCAATAATACCTAATTTTTCGCCAATTTCCCCATGAGGAAGAATGTGACTACCATCAGGAATAAACTCATCACCCCAGCGTCTTACTTCGATATTTTCGGTTTCATTTTTACCCATAGGAGTAGTTTCTGAGGGTAAATTAGGCAATTCTAACAATAAAGCCTCTAGTTTAGCTTTTAACTCTCTTTCTTCAGGCTCTAACTGTGCTAATTTAGCTTTAACTTGATTTCCTTCTTCTTTTAAATTTTGGATTTCTTCCCTTTGAGGATTAGCGCCAACTTGGCGCATTTTTTCCCCGATGATTTTACCAATTTCATTACTTCTAGCTTGTAATTCTGTTCTCACAGATTGCATTTCTCTTTGCTGACTATCTAAATTAAGAATAGGTTGTAATTGATAATCAGTATTGCGTTGATGTAACAATTTTAAAACTTCATCAGGATTTTCTCTGATTTTTTTTAAATCTAACATATTAATGAATAATAATATAAAAAATATAAAGTAGTAGGAAAAAGTATAATATTTATTAATTCCCCGTTTCCTTTCTAATTCCTAATTCCCTGTTTTCTTTCTAATTCCTAATTTTTTTCTAGTCTTTTTTTCTTACTTGCTTCTAAGGTGTCGGCTAACACTATAAGCATTTGAGTCATTTTTTCAATATTACTACGATATAACTCTAAGTCTTTTTTAAGTTTATCAATAGGTAAATTTAATTTATCCGTTAAAGGTTTAATTAATTCAGAAAATTTAGTTTCATCTTTGACAATTTCAGAATCACTTTTTTCGAGTAAACTATAAAAACCAATGGCAAATAAACGACTATATTTAAAATTAGGATTATCTAAAGCATAACGCCAATGATCTGCGATGGCATCCATACCATAATCATTATTAGGATATAGTAACCAGTTGATTAAATCTTGAGGAGATTTTTCTGTGGCAAAATGAAGTAAAGTCTCTGATTTTTGACGATATTCGTCTGGATTATTATTAATAGATTGACATAAAGCTCTAAAAATTGATTCTTTGTCAGATTCTGGGGTGTAACCATTCATAAATTGAGTGAAACTCTGACATACACCTAAATAATAAAGAGGATCGGAACGAAAATCAACATTAACAGATAACAAGTGCATTTCTACCATTAATTCTTCCACCACTCGGCGATAAATGGAATTAATAGGGCGATTATGATGCTGATAAAAATTTCTTTTAGTATCGGAAACAGTACGAAGTTTATCCACGAAATATAATAAGTTAGTTGATGATGATGTTAACAATTCTTAATTATCTCACATCTTTATCCTTAACTCATGACTTAATCTATTTTAAGGCACGAGACAAGACAAAATCAAAAAGTTTTGCCTTTAGCCTCATGAGGTGAAATCTCTTTCACTATTAATCAAAATAAAATCGAGTAACTAATTTTCGTTGTTCGTCTGCTTCTTCGCAAGTTTGCATTAAAGTATGACTATCATGAAAAGCGAAACAAATCAACTGTTGACAACGAGAAATAATGTCACGGTTGCAAATAGCACTAGCTTCTCCTAACGGGAGATGATCATGATCTTCATTTTCCACTAAGTGAATAACTTGATTGAGTTGATCTTGTGATTCTCTCGGTTGACGAGCAAGACTTTGGGGTAGTATTACTGTCAGTAAATTAGGATCGGCACGCATTGCTCCTCGTATGGCTGCGGAATTTGTCCCAGCCGCACCTGAAGTAATGATTCTATTGCCTTCTAACACAAGGGCATAACTCATCATTTCGATTAAGTGTTGATGAGTTATTGGAACATGGCGAGAACCTAGTAGAGCTATTTTTTTCGAGCTAGTTTGCTGGATAGCTGCTAATTCTTGCGCCAAAGTATCGAGTTTAGGAATTTTTAGTGATTGACTCAAAGACTGTTAATTTATCCTTACATTTCCATGCCATTTTAGCAAATGATCGTGAATAATCTCATCTTTTTGTGGACAAAATTTTTATTCTTAGTCAAACAAATAAAGTACCTTGCGGTATTTTACTATTGAAGATATAATAGTTTACGGCTAGGACGTATAGCTCAGTTGGTTAGAGTACATCGTTGACATCGATGGGGTCGCCTGTTCGAGTCAGGCTACGTCCATAACCTACATTCCTTACTAGATCTATATTTTCGGATTTTTTTGATTATTCCTTTCCCTTGTTATTTCTCCAAATATTTTTTAGACCAAATTTAGACCAATTACATTAAGAAGATTATAAGTGTTTACTTGGGCGTTGGTGAATTAAAGTATGAATTAGAATAATTGAAGAAATAAATTAAACTTCTCTTGCTATGGTTAATCATGCAATGCCCAGAATGTAAATGCCAACATATACGTAAAAAGGGTAAAAATAAACAACATAAACAAAAATATATTTGTGTTTCTTGTTCTCGTCAATTTATTCTCGACGATAAAACACATATGACAAGAGTAAAAGGGGAGAATACAAGATTAAGACATTATCTGGCTAGACTACACAAAAAAACTCTTTGTTACTCAAAATCCCTAGAAATGTTAGGGTACTCTATTGGTTTATTGATTCATTATCTTCATTGGGAGGATGTGCCTGTTCCCTATCTTTCATAGCTTAATTCACCAACGCCTTTTTTTAATCAGTGGTATATGCCCTGAGGGGGCGACAAAGGACTCATAATGCAGATTGGATAAGGGAAATAGCCCTCATACCTTGACGATAATAGGACTGTTTCTGAGGAAATAAAGAGGTTAACTCATCTAATTGTTCTTGGAAAAAGCAGATTTCACTTAGCCATTTTATGGCATTGAAACCAATAGAAAAATCACTATATCTTTTATATCTTCTTCCTTTTTCTGTGGGACGAACTAGATATTCACTTATTCCTTTTCTTTTAATTTCTTCTCCTATAAATGTTGAATAACTATAAGATAATGTTATCAGTATAATTAAAGAAATTAGTCGTTCATTATTAACTTTTGTACTCTCTAAATTATATCCTCCCAATTTCAAGTCTCTAAACATTTCTTCTATACCCATTCTTTTGGAATAAGCAGAGATTGTTTCTGACATACTTGCTAAATTTGTGAGAATAAACCATGGCTCTTTACTAGATCGATTACCATAGTTTTTCTTCCATTTTGCTGCTAAATTAATTCCTGAAAATCCCTTTGTTTTTGTAACTTTTATTCTGAGCTAATATACCGAGAATCCTGGGGATAAACCTAATTCACTTAATCGAAACCATATATCAGTTTCTAACTCGACATATTCAGTCTTTTTTAAACGTAGAGATAAATAAACCTGTTTCTCTACTGATAACCATTTTGCTAAATCCACGGAGCAAAATTCCCTATCTCCTAAAACGATTATTTTATATTCAATTAATAAATTAATACTTGGTTCTAATACTTGTTTTTGTTCTAATAAATTACTACTTCCTTTTTTATTTAATAAGGTAAAATATACAGGAATAGCTCGTTGATTATAAACTAAACTTACCATCAATATATTAATATTTTGCCACTGTGTTCTATCAATGACTAAATAAATCACTTTTTTTGATTCCCATTGGTTAATAATCCATGATTTTAAAATCGGAAACCAGATAGTTTCAATTTTCCAATTTCCCAGACTTAGAAATCGTTGTAACTTTTTAATTCTACTTCTTAATTTAATCGGATAAGGAAAACGTTTTACCATTTCTTCTAACCTCACCGTTTTAAGATTTTGGAGTAAGTTAACTAAAAGACAAAGACTTAAATATTGAGGTAAATTAAACTGTTTTTTTAAATGATCCTGATAAAATTGAGGAAGTTGAAACATCTTTTTCTATTATTTTTAATATAAAAACTGAAAACATCTCATCTTTATCCAGATTACCATGTTCAATCCCTTATCAAATCATCTGTTTAGCTTCATTGTCCCCCCCCTCAGGATAAATACCGACTGAGTAATACTTACTTTACACAATTTTCATAATTTTAATTATGGTAAATCAAGGTCAATTAACTATAAATAAATGCCATAATCTATAAAAAACTAACTATTGCTACATTAACATTTGAGAGCCAATCAACTTCCGATAACGTCTTTCTAATTCATCTTTTAAAGAAGGAGTATCTTTTAAATATTTGTGTTGTAACAAAATCTTTTCAGCCGCTTCCCTAGCTAATACTAACACTTCTTGATCTTCCACTAAACTCGCTAAAGCAAAATCTGGTAAACCTGATTGACGACTACCTAATACTTCACCCGGTCCACGCAACCTCAAATCCATTTCGGAAATAAAGAAACCGTCTTGTGATTGCTCTAAAACACTTAATCTCTGCATAGCATCACCAGTTTTACTGCTACTGAGTAATAAACAATAAGATTTATGACTACCACGCCCTACCCTACCCCTTAACTGATGTAATTGAGATAAGCCAAAACGTTCGGCATTTTCAATTAACATAACCGTAGCGTTAGGTACGTCAACGCCTACCTCAATAACCGTCGTCGAGACAATTATCTGAGTTTTATTATCACGAAAAGCATTTAATGCCGCTTCTTTTTCCGCCGATGATAATCGCCCATGTAACAAGCCAATGTTAAAATCAGGGAAGATTTTTTCTTTAAATTTTTCATATTCTGCCACTGCGGCTTTTACGTCTAACTTTTCTGATTCTTCAATCATGGGAAAAATCACATAAGCCTGTCTTCCTTGTGCTACTTCTCGCTTAATTAAATCATAGGCGTTTTGTCGTTGTCTTCCCGTTAATGCAGTTGTCTGAATTGCTTGTCTGCCGGGAGGTAATTCGTCAATTTGACTCACATCTAAGTCACCGTGAAGGGTTAAAGCTAGAGTGCGCGGAATTGGTGTTGCCGTCATACTCAATACATGAGGTGCTTTTCCTTTCGCTAGTAGTCTCCCCCGTTGTTGCACTCCAAATCTATGTTGCTCATCAATTACAACCAACCCAAGGTTACAAAAGTTTACGGGATCTTGAATTAAAGCATGAGTACCGATTAAAAGGGGTAATTCGCCACTTTGTAGTTGTGAATGAATCCCCCGCCGCTTAGCCATTTTTGTTGATCCTGTAAGCAATTCTACAGGTAAATACAAGAGGTTAAACCACTCTACTATCTTGCGATAGTGTTGCTCTGCTAATACTTCCGTCGGCGCCATCAAAGCAGCTTGATAACCTGATTGTAAGGCGGCTAATATAGCAAAAACCGCTACGATTGTTTTACCAGATCCCACATCTCCTTGTACTAAGCGATTCATGGGAGAATCTGACTGTAAATCTGTTTCAATTTCGTTGATAACCCTTCGTTGAGCATTGGTTAATTTAAAAGGTAAAATGTGGTTAAATTCCTCAATTAGTTTTCCTTGAGGAGTAAATATTACTGCTTTACGGCTTTCTTTTTCTTGTTGTTTACGATGTAAAAAGCCTAACTGAAGATAGAAAAATTCATCGAAAATTAGTCTGCGTCTAGCTTGGCTTAGTTTATCTTGACTTTCTGGATAATGTATTTGGGCGATCGCAGTTTGTAAGTCAATTAAATTATATTGTTGTTTAAGAATAACAGGTAAAGGATCATTAATTTCTTCTAATGCGGGGATAGCTTCCACAACACTTTTACGAATAACATCGGCGGGGATACCTTCGGTAAGAGGATAAACAGGCAATAAACGTCCAATTTTGAGGGAATTAAGATTACCACCTTGAGAGTCTAAAACCTCAAATTCAGGATTATCAAGGGTAATGCCGTATTTATTTTCCTTCACCAAGCCAGAAGCAGCCAATAACGCCCCTACAGGATACATCCGCTTCAATTTTTCCTGCCAACCTCGATTACTAGAAAAATTACCAGCGAAAAAACGACTAATTTTTAATTCCCCAGTGGTATCTTGAAGAATAATGTTGAGTATAGTCAACTTTTTATTTTTTGGACTGCTAAAACAATCACATTTTTTAACTTTACCGATAACCGTAACGGTTTCTCCTGCCTCCAAATCAGAAATATTAATTTGACGAGCATAATCAATGTGATCTCTGGGATAATAAAAAAGTAAATCTCGAACTGTATAAATACCTAACTTAGCGAATAACTCCTTTTGACGATAACTAATTGTACTTAAATCCGTGACAGGTTGATCTAAGGTGATTTTTTTCGGGGTTGTCGCAGGAATAAAAGGGGTAAGATTTGCCGTTTTTAGAGGATAACTAAGAGAATTATCTTCGGTGTCATAAAAATGGAGATTACTTGCTTGTAATTCTTGAACTTCAGTTATTAATGCTTCGGTATAGCTAATTAAATCAGTTCTTTGCTGTATATTTAACTGATGATAAATAGTATATTGTTGTGCTATTTTTTGCCAACGAAAAGCAATTAACAAATTATTGACAGGAGGAATTTTCGCAAAAGTTATACACAGAAATTCATGAAAGCGATATTGTTTCCCTTGCAAATTTGAATAACCATATTCTTTTTCTACGGTTAAGGCTTTCTCGATTCTTTGCCAATCAAAGCTATTATCCTTATTGTTATTCATTGTCTGTGATAAATAAACCCATAATAGATTAGGAGATAGGAGATAGGAGATAGGAGTTAGGAGTTAGGAGTTAGGAGTTAGGAGATAGGAGATAGGAGTTAGGAGATAGGAGATAGGAGATAGGAGTTAGGAGTTAGGAGATAAGAGATAGGAGATAGGAGATAGGAGATAGGAGTTAGGAGTTAGGAGTTAGGAGATAGGAGATAGGAGATAGGAGTTAGGAGATAGGAGATAGGAGTTAGGAGTTAGGGAAATTAGGAGTTAGGAGATAGGAGATAGGAGTTAGGGAAATTAGGAGTTAGGAGTTAGGAGATAGGAGATAGGAGTTAGGAGTTAGCAAACAGGGAAGAATATTGAATAATCTATAAACTAATTATATTAAACCTGAAAACTGATACTTTTTAGCCAAAGATTCTAAGGACAAAATCTCTCACCAAGTGCATTTGAGCAGGTATAATTTCATGGGCGATGTTAAACTCGTGATATTCAACATTAACTCCCACTGCTTCCAATTTTTGTTTAGTTTCTTGGGCAGTTTTTATCGGTACAACAGTATCTAATATACCATGAGAAATAAAAGTAGGGGGAAAAGGATTTCTTTCAGCAGTAGGTTGAAAATGTAAATAACCACTAAGACTAACCACCCCAGCCACAGGTAACTGTAAACCGACATCTAAACTCATCGCACCACCTTGAGAAAAACCACCAATAATAGTTTTAGAAAGAGGAATTTCTGTGGTGTCTTCTAAGGATAACAACCATTGATAAAGTTGATCTAAACTAGCCTCAATTCCTTCATTGTCATTTTCTAAAGCATACCATGATCTACCACCAGATACTTGATAATGAGGGTAGGGTGCATTAGGAAATAAATATAAACAAGAAGGTAAATTTAACATAGATGTAAGAGCAGTTAAATCATGATAATTTGCTCCCCAACCATGTAATAAAACAAATATAAATTCTGGTTTTTGCCCGTTAACTAAAGGGCTAGAAATTACATCTAAAGCCATTTTTTCCTCCATAAATATTAGGTTAAATAGTTGATTCAGATTATGAATTATTCATCAAAAAGATTACTAAGGCGCTCAACTTCATTTTGAGTTGTGTACATAGGTGTACCAGCTAAGATACCCGTAACATTACGGAAAGGATGTCCAATGTGCATACCATTGTGATCAATCGTAAATTCTCGAATATCTTTATCATGCATTGAGCCTCGCATTTTTAATACAGTTATACCTCGACGCATTTCGCCATACATTTCTACATAACGCAGTAAAATAATTGAGTCGGTAATAGTAGAAATATGTGCTTCTGTAATAGATGAGCCTCCTAATAAAGTAGGGGTTGTCGAAGTAAATAAACCGCCTATTTCCTGTTGTTTGATAAAGGAAGTTAAACCAATAATAAATTCTCGGAAACCCTTAAGGTTAGAAACCCTTTCCAAAGCGGAAAGACTGTCTACTGCTACTCGATTAGGTTTAAATTCTTTGATAGTTTGTTTCATGTTGATTAAATGATTTTCTAAACCAGTAGTTTCAGGATAACGACAAACAACTTTTAATTTGCCTTCTTTCTCCATTTTTTGAAAATCAACACCCCAACCGGTAGCATTTCTGAACAATTGTTCTCTACTTTCTTCAAAAGCAAACACTAAACAACGCTCATTATTTTGTACTCCTCCTGCCATAAATTCTGTTACCATCAAGGTTTTTCCTGTGCCTGTTGCACCCGATACCAAAATAATCGAATCACGGAAAAAGCCTCCACCACACATTTTATCTAATTGATCACTACCTGAAGTTATACGAATGTTAGAAGAATGTTGCTCTAATTCAATAGCCGATAAAGGTATAATTACCATACCTTGACCTGGAATAATTGTAAAAGGATATTCCCCTTTTTGATGATTAGTACCACGATATTTAAGAATTTCAATAGTGCGACGACGTTTCTCATCATTTAAGACGTTACGCAAAATAACCACATTATCAGCTACAAATTCTTCTACCCCATAACGACTAATCTCACCATATTCTTGAGTACGTTCAGCCGTCATAATCGCTGTTACACCCAACTCCCTTAACGCCGAAGCCAATCTAAATAAATCATTTCTCACCTGTGCGCTATCCGCTAAATGGCTAAAAATCGCCCCTAAAGAATCTAATGATACTCGCTTTGCAGAATATTTCCGAATGGCATATTCAATTCTCGCAATTAAAGCACCTAAGTCATATTCTCCTGTAACCATCGGTCTTTCACCCGGTTGAGGAGAAGCATCTACAAAAGCCCATTGTCTGTTTTCTTCCCATTCTCTTATTTTCCACCCAAAACCTGACATATTGCTTCTAATGGCTTTAGGTGGTTCTTCAAAAGTTACAAATACACCATTTTCTCCCCTTTTAATTCCCTCTACTAAAAATTGCGAAGCAAATACAGTTTTAGAACTTCCTGCCGTGCCTGAAACGAGAGTTGCCCTACCTTTTGGTAATCCACCTTCAGCTAAAAAGTCAAATCCGGGTATTCCCGTTTCTAGTTTTTCTATATAGTCAATATCTAATTCTGCTTCTTGACTCATTCATTTTCTCTCTATAATTCGCACCAACAATATTATATTATCTAGTGTTATTTCTGGCGATGCAAGTTTATTCTTAATTAGGAAATAGGAAACGGGGAGATAGGAGATGTAAAGGAAACGGGGAGTTAGGAATTTATTTATCTTTGCCCTTTAATAGAAATTAGAAAGAAAACGAGGAGTTATCAATTATGATGAAAAATCCCATCAAAGGACTTTTGTTAGGTACAGCCGTAGGTGATTCTGTGGGTTTACCCGCCGAAGGAATATCGAGAAGACGTAATCAAAAGATTTTTCGAGGAAAATGGCATCAAAGATTAATCTTCGGTTATGGAATGATTAGCGATGATACAGAGCATACTATCTTTGTCGCTCAATGTCTTATTGCCTGTGGTGATAGGGAAGATATTTTTGTCAAAAGATTTTCTTGGTGTCTCAAATGGTGGTTATTATCATTACCTGCTGGAGTTGGTTTAGCTACTTTAAAATCGATTATTCGATTATGGTTAGGGTTTTCTCCTGATAAAAGTGGGGTATATTCCGCAGGAAATGGTGCAGCCATGCGTTGTGCCGTTATAGGTGCTTATTTTGCCCATAATTTACCTAAATTAGACATTTTTCTCACATTATCCACTAAAATAACCCACAGTGATCCTCGTGCTTTAATTGGTGCAAAAGCGATCGCCTATATTACAGCATGGATTGTTAGAGAAGATTTAAAGGAATGTCCAGATATTGACGAATTAGAAGTAATTTTAAGATTAGTTGAGGATAAAGAAGAAGAATGGCTAAATTTAACTAATCAATTGCTTTATGCCTTAAAACAAGGGTTATCCGTAGCAGAATTTGCCGAATTAATGGGACAAGAAAAAGGTATTTCTGGTTATGTATATACAACAGTTTCTATAGCAATTTATGCTTGGTATCAACATTTTGGCAATTTTAGAGATGCTTTAGAAGCAGTTTTTAATTGTGGTGGTGATACAGATACCACAGGAGCAATTACAGGCGCTTTATGTGGTGCAACCACTGGAGAATTAAATATTCCGCAACCATGGCTCAAAAAAATCTCTGATTTTCCTCGAAATAGCGAACTATTAATCAAAATTGCCGATAAATTAACAGAAAATATTAATAATCAATATCAAAAAAACACTCCCGTTAGTTATGGTTGGTGGTGGATATTGCCAAGAAATTTCGTCTTTTTAATAGTCGTTTTAATTCATGGATTTCAGCGTTTATTACCGCCTTTTTAATCATTTTCTACAAATAAATTTTACCATCTGGCATAGTTACACCATCTAAAATAGCTTCGGATAAATTTACTCCCGATAAATCCGCATCTCGCAAACTTGCACCCGTTAAGTTTGTGTTTTTCAAAATTGCACCATTAAGACAAGCACCCCATAAATAAGCACCATGTAAGTTTGCATCGGTTAAATCCGCCCCCGTCAGATTTGCTAAATTCAAATTAGAAAAGCTCAAATCCGCTCCTCTCAAATCAGTTTCAGTTAGATTACTTTTCATGAAATTTCCTTGAATAATCTGCGCCCCTCTCATTTGTACTTGTTGTAACTGAGCATTATTCAAATTAGCTTTAGTTAAAATACTTCGACGTAATATCGCATTACTTAAATTACTCCCTGAAAGATTACTATTTTGTAATTTTGCACCGCTAATTTTAGCTTCCGTTAAATCTAAAGCACTAAAATTACAACCTTGTAAATCTAAACCGTTAAGAAATGCACCTTTCAACTTAATACCTTGTAATTTTGCCCCTTGTAAGTTTGCACCGCTTAATCTAGCATGGTTTAAATTAGTCCAGTTTAAGTTTGCACCCTGTAAATTTGCCCCTCTTAAATTGATACCGTCTAAATTTGCACCACAAAGATTAACATTGGGTAAATTCGCCATATATAAGCTAACCCATGTCAAAACTGCACCGCTTAAAGTTGCACCTTCAAGATTAACTTTATGTAATTGCGCACCATGTAAATCTGCTTTCGTTAAATCGGCTTCCATTAATAAAGATTCTTTTAACTTAACAAAACTTAAATTTGCACCATATAAAAAAGCTCCTCGTAAATCGGATTTTATCAGAAAACATCGCTCTAAATTTGACCATGCTAAATGTGCATCCGTTAGTTTAGAATCTGATAAATTTGAGTTACTTAATTTCATGCCACTTAAGTTACTTTTACTGAGATTACTATGACGAAAATCTCTATCCCCTTCTCTATATCGTTTAAGTATATCATTGATTATCATGGTCTTTAATCCTAAAAATTTATTAAAAATTAACTAATTACTATTAACAATTTATGGTTAAAAAAAATTATATTTCTATATTATATTTCTTATTTTTCTTATTTTTACTAAAACTTAATAAATTATTAATAAATGTATTTAAAGTTTATGTTTGTTCATATAAATATATATTCTTTTTTTCCTAATTACCTATGACAGATTTAGTTTTTATTGGTGGTGGTCATAGTCATGCGATCGCCTTAAAGTTATGGGGCAAAAAACCATTATTAGGTATAAATATAACCTTGATTAGTAATGTTAAAAATACTCCTTATTCGGGAATGTTACCAGCTTATTTAGCAGGTTATTATAGTTATCAAGAAAGCCATATTAATTTAGAAAAACTATGTAAATTTGCTAAAATAAATTTAATTATTGATGAAGTAATAAATATAGATTGTCAAAACAAAAAAATAATGTGTAAATCGGGAGGAAAAATTAACTTTGATTTACTCTCTATTGATATTGGTAGCAATCCTAAAATTAGTAATATTGAAGGAGCAAATTTATACGGAATACCAGCGAAACCAGTTCCGTTTTTATTAGAAAAATGGCAAGAAATTATTAAAAATAGTAAAGAAAATAATTTAGAGAATTTAATTTTAACATTTATAGGAGGAGGCGCAGGAGGAGTAGAATTAGCAATTAATACCCACAAAAGATTAACTAAGATTTTATCTCCAGAAAAATTAACTATTAATTTAATACATAAAGGAAATAGAATTTTAGGAAATCATAATGAATGGGTAAGTTATAAATTAACAGACATTCTTATAAACACAAATATTAATATTTATCTAAATTCCACAGTTAAAACTATCAAAAAAGAAGAAGTAATTTTAACATCAGGAAAACAGATTATCTCAAACTATCATTTTTTAGTCACAGAAGCCACCGCACCTTTATGGTTAAAAAATAGCTCAATTATGACAGATAAAAATGGTTTTATTTTCATTAAAAATACCTTACAAAGTATCAATTATGATTTTATTTTTGCCACTGGAGATATTGCTAATATGATTAATTATCCTCACCCAAAAGCAGGAGTTTTTGCCGTCAAACAAGGATTACCTTTATATGAAAATATCTGTAATTTATTAAACCATAAATCATTAAAATGTCATTATCCCCAAAAATATTATCTAAATCTGATTGGTATTAGTGACGAAACCGCCGTTGCTAGTTGGGGTTATTTTAGCTGGGAATCCCCATTATTATGGTACTTTAAAAAATACTTAGACACTGCATTTATGAAACAATTTACCGAACTATAAAGGTGAATTAGGAAAAAATTAAAAGATTGAATCCCCTTTAATTGAGCTAGAATTAAAACCATATATTAGCTAACTAATAATAGTCTTTAATACTAAGTAAAAATACTTAACTTAAATTTAAGCGTAAACCATCAGAGGTAAGATTAGATGACTCAGACTTCACCACAACAACCAAACCAAGAAAAAAATATCGACATTAAAAACAATAATTCATCAAGTATGAATGGAGTGGCGAATAACTCTCAAAAATCATTTCCGAATAATAACGGTAAACCATCCGTAAAAAAAGATCAAGAGACAGGTGTTATTCCTTGGTGGCAAAATAAAAGTCTGAGGTTTAAAATGACTACCACCGCCATTACTTTAGGTGTAGTACCGATTATTGTAGTAGGTACAATTATATCTATTGCCGTTAATAGTTCTTTCCGTGCCAAAATTGAAAAAAGTGAAAGAGGAGAAACAAGATTTATCTCTGACACAATGGTATCAAAACTTAATGAGACTTACTTAGATGTAAAAAGCACCGCTCAGTCTTTTCCCGAATCGGCGGATTTTGTCAATAGAAACACGGCGAAATTAAAAGAACAACTTAATATTATCAAAAATACTTATCAGTTTTATGATAGTGTAGCACTATTTGACACTCAAGGAAATGTCATTGCCCAAACAGAAGGAAAACCTTTAGAAAATCATTTAAACCGTAGTTATTTTCAAGAAGCCATCAAAAACAACGGTATTAGTATTAGTCAACCTCTTATCTCTAAAGTTGATAATGTTTTTTCTATTTATGTTGTCTCAATTATTCAAAATCCCCAGACAAAAGAAAGATTAGGTTTTTTACGTTTGCGGATACCTGTAGCTAAATTAGGGCAAGTTTTGACAGATGCTTATAAAGGGGAAGGAAAATCAGTTTATTTAACCGATGGTGACAATAAATTATTTTTTTCCACTCAAGGAGAATTTCAAAACGGAAAGTTAACCAGTGGAGAAAAAGCAAATACTGATAAATCTGTCAACATCAATGAAGTTTTTAAAAACCTAAAATGGGAAAAAGAAACAGAAGAAGCACAAAGTTTTATTGATTATAATCAAATACAGAAAAAACAACAATTAATCGCTTATCAACCAGTCAAAACCGAATTAGATAAAATTAACTTAGGTTGGAATGTACTTATATCTGAAGATGTAGATATAGCATTAGCACCCGTTAACCGCATTTTAAGTTACATTTTCTTCGGTATTGTAGTTTCAGGTGCAGTGGTAGGTTATATCGCTTATCTTTTAGCACAACAACTCATCAATCCCCTAGAAAAAACCGCTAAAACCATTAAAAAAATTAGTGAAGGAGATTTAGACGTAGAAGTAGAAGTCATTGGTAACGATGAAATTGCCGTTTTAGGTAAAAATATCAACGAAATGACAACTCAATTAAGAAGCCTTGTTATTGAGCAACAATTATTTGCCAGTCAATCTACTTTATTGAAAAATATTACCTTAGAAATGACTAAGGCTTTTAACGTCAATCAAGTATTTGAAATCGCCGTCACCGAAACTCGTCAAGCCTTACAATCAGATAGAGTCATAGTTTATAGTTTTGATGAACAATGGAAAGGTACAGTTATCGCCGAATCTGTTGATAGAAACTACCCCAAAGCCCTAGGCGCACAAATTCTTGATCCTTGTTTCGCTGGTAACTATGTCGATAAATATGTAAAAGGTAGAGTACAAGCGACTCCTGACATTTATAAAGCCGGGTTAACCGACTGTCATTTACAACAATTAGAGCCTTTTGCCGTCAAAGCGAATTTAGTTGCACCCGTTATCGTTGAAGGTAAACTACTTGGTTTATTAATCGCCCATCAATGTTCATCTCCTCGTAACTGGCAAAGTGGAGAAATTGACTTTTTCATGCAAACTGCCACCCAAATGGGACCAGCCTTAGAAAGAGTAATCTTGTTACAAAATCAGCAGTTAGATAGTTTCTTATCAGGAAAATTAAAAGATATAAGTTTCAAAATTGCCGAATCTTTAACTCAAGAGAAAATTTTTGAAATAACCACAGAAATGGCTAGGGAAGCATTAAGATCTAGTCGAGTAATCATCTATCAGTTTGACGAAGATTGGAAAGGTACTATTATTGTTGAATCTGTAGATCCTCAATATCCTAAAGCATTAGGAGCAAATATCAAAGATCCTTGTTTTGCTGATAAATATGTGGACAAATATAAACAAGGTAGAGTACAAGCGACTAATAACATTTATACCGCAGGATTAACTAGCTGTCATATACAACAATTAGAGCCTTTTGCCGTTAAAGCTAATTTAGTTACTCCCATTATTGTGGAAAATAATTTATTAGGATTACTTATCTCTCATCAATGTGACGCACCCCGACAATGGACAGAATCTGAATGTACTTTCTTATCTCAACTTGCCACCCAAATTGGCCCAGCCTTAGAAAGAATACAACTATTGAGCAAACAAAGAGCATCGGAGTTAGAGCAAAGAAAAGCAAAAGAAACCATCCAACAACGAGCGTTAGAATTATTGATGCAAGTTGATCCTGTTTCTCAAGGTGATTTAACTATTCGAGCCAGTGTAACAGAAGATGAAATAGGTACGATCGCCGACTCTTACAATGCTACTATCGAAAGTTTAAGAAAAATTGTAACCCAAGTACAAGGCGGTACAAGAGCTGTAAGTGAGGTTATTATTGAGCAAGAAGGTTTTGTCGATAATTTAGCTACAGAGGTTATTCGTCAAGCGGAAGACATCAATGTCGCCCTTGAAAAGATACAAACTTTAGCCTTTAGCGCGCGTAGTGTCTTAGATAATGCAGAACAAGCAGAACAAGCAGTAAAACGAGCTAATCAAAGTGTAGAAGAAGGAGAAGTAGCCATGAATCTTACGGTGGACGGTATTCTTGCCATTCGAGAAACCGTAGCGGAAACAGCGAAAAAAGTTAAACGATTAGGAGAATCAACTCAGAAAATTTCTAAAGTAGTTAACCTCATTGGTAGTTTTGCCGATCAAACGAACCTTTTAGCGTTAAATGCTTCTATTGAGGCAGCTCACGCAGGAGAAGAAGGACGAGGTTTTGCGGTGGTAGCCGAAGAAGTTAGATCCCTTGCCCGTCAATCAGCCGACGCAACGGCGGAAATTGAAAAAGTGGTAGCTGAAATTCAGGAAGAAACTAACGAGGTAGTTAAAGCGATGGAATCTGGTACAGAACAGGTGGTAGAAGGTACAAGATTGGTAGAAGAAACCCGCGCCTCTTTGACTAATATTACCGCCGCTTCTGCTCAAATTAACCAGTTAGTTGCAGCGATCGCCACCGCAGCCGCCGAGCAGTCTCAAACCTCTGATGACATTACTGAAACTATGTCCGATGTAGCAGGAATCTCTAACGATACTTCTAACACTGTACAAAAAGTATCTCGCAGTTTCAGAAAACTGTTAAAAGTATCCGAAAACTTAGAACAAAGTGTTAGTAAATTTAAAGTCAATTAAACATCCTTATAGCCCTCAAGTTTGGAGGAATTAAAAGGAGATTCGCCCCCCAACCCCCAATTTTGGGGGAATTAAAAGGAGATTCGCCCCCAACCCCCAATTTTGGGGAGTCAATTTTAAAGATCTCATTATTGAGGATTTAGGGACAAAATTAATCAAGTTTTTCTCACCTATAAATAACCATGACAGCAGTTATTACGAAACCAAAATTATCTTTTTCTCAATTTATTAACCAATTACCCGATGAGGAAGGTTGCTACGAGTTAGTTAATGGTGAAATTATGCGCAAACAACCCACCAGAAAACATGATGATCTTGCCGATGCCATTGCTGATATTTTTAAAGAGGAAGCCAAACGCTCTAACCTAAATTATCGTATTAGTGGACGAATTCTTATTCGCACTGAAACACAAACAGGACAAGAACAAGGGCGTTATCCTGATGTAGTAGTGGTGGATAAAGATATTTGGGAGTCTAATTTAACGGCTCAATCAGTTTTATATCAAGCTCCTGAGTTAGTGGTGGAGGTTGTTTCCACTAATTGGGAAGATGACTATATCGATAAGTTAACGGAGTATCAGTTATTAGGTATTAAGGAATATTGGTTAATTGATTATCTTGCTGTAGCTGGTCGATCATGGTTAGGTAATCCTAAACAACCGACTATTTTTGTTTGTACTTTAGATGATAATAAAACTTATCAAATTAAATCTTATCAAAATAACAACGGCATAATTTCTTCTACTTTTCCCGAATTAAAATTAACCCCTTTAGAATTATTTGAAGGATGAATAAAAATAACAATCGCCCCTAAGTTTGGGGAATTTAAAGGGAGATTCGCTCCCCATCCCGCAATTTTGAGAAATTTAAACGAGAGATTCGCCCCCCAGCCCCCAAGTTTGGGGGAGTCAGTTTTAAAGATCCCATTATTGAGGATTTAGGGACAAAATTACTAATTACTAATTATCACTTATTACCATGACACAAGCACCAGAAAAACCAAAACTAAACCTTTCGCAAAATTCTTATGTAGAACAACCTTCTCTTAATATAGAGGAAGAAAAACAGAATACTCCACAACAACTTCCAACAGTTACATGGTTTTATAACCTTTCTATACGCAAAAAACAACTCGTAGTATTATTAACGGCTCAAACTATCTCCATTGTTGCATTATTAGCCGTAGGGGTAAATCAGGTTATTCAAGGCGGTAGGGAGCAACTTATTAACCAATCGACTTCAGAATTGGAAGCTACTAAAATTAATTACAGCATCAAAGTTAATCAGATGGGTTTCGGTTTTCGTGGACAATCTGATAATATTGCCATTATCAACGCTGCCTTAACTAAATTTAATGGCGGTACTTTAACACCTCAACAACGAGGTATTGTTAGACAAATTCTGCAAAACGAAATTAAAGCCCGTGATATTGAATATTCTACTTTAGTGGGTAGAGATAAAAAAATTATTGTAAATAGTAATCGAGATCGCACAGGAGAGTCTTTTGATCCTCAAGGTTTAGTATCTGAAGTGATTAATAATCCTGAACAAATAAAAATCACAGAAATCGCTTCATGGGATGATTTAAAAAGAGAATCACCGCCGATTTTACCGAAATTACCTAAAGGACAACCTGTTCTCATTCGTTATACTTTTACTCCCGTATTTAATCCTGATACCCAAGAAGTGATCGGGGTTTTAGTCTCTGGAGATGTAGTCAATCAAAAATATACCATCGTTGAACAAACTGCTAAAGAATTTGGTGGAGGTTATACCGCTATTTATAAAGTTTTAGGAGATAAATTTATTGTCGCTTCTTCTTTACACGAGACTGACGAGGGTACTAACGAAGCCTTAACCGATGAAAATCTTTTAAAACAAGCAGTTAAAAATTCAGGGGAAATTGTTTCAGCTCGATCTCAAGTTCATGATGCTATTTATACCCTGACGGCTCAAACTATTAATAACTTTAATAACGAACCCATTGCTATTCTAGTACGAGGCACATCAGAGGCAAAACTCAATGAAATTATCTCCCGCAGTTTAACGGCTCAAGGACAAACGGCTGTTCTAGTATTGATTGTCAATATATTTCTAATTTTAGTTTTAGGGAAAGTCATTGCGACTCCCATTGAATCTTTACAAATTACCGCAGAAAAATTTGCCCAAGGAAATTATCGTCTTCGTTCTAATATTAGAGGAAAAGATGAAATTGGTAAATTAGCTGATACTTTTAACTATTTAGCCGAAAATATTGAACAAACCGAATCTATTTTAACCTTAGATTCAACTAAAATCAGTCTTTTTCAAGATATTACAAGTACAACTACTCTTGATGAGAATGATGTTAATAAAGTTTTTGATCGAGCATTACCCAAAGCTAAAGAAATTTTAGAAATTGATCGCCTTGTTATTTACCGTTTTAAACCAGACTGGAGTGGTTATATTAGCAACGAAGCAGGAGATTTAGATTTACCTAGTGCGTTGAATGAAAATATCAACGATCCCTGTATTCCTTCAGAATTAAGACAGGCTTATATTAACGGGCGAGTTGTACCCACAGAAAACGTTTATACCGCAGGATTTGCTCCCGAACATGAAGACTTAATGCACCGTTTGAAAATTAAATCCAATTTAGTCGTCCCTATTGTAACTCAAGGACAATTATTTGCATTATTAATCGCCCATCATTGCCGTCGTCATCACCAATGGGAAGAAAAAGAAATTGCCTTTTTAGGTCAAATTGCCTTACGTTTTGGGGTAATTTTAGATAGGGTAAATATCCTTAAAGAGCAAATGTCAGCGGCCACAAGGGCTGAACAACTCAAAGAAATTACTCTTTCTCTAGCAGCTAGTTTAAATCGACAACAAGTATTAGATTCCGCCGTGACAGAAATTCGTTCAGCTTTAAAATGCGATCGCACTATTGTCTATGAGTTTGATGAAAATTGGAAAGGTACTATTATTGCTGAATCTGTAGCGTTAAATTGTCCTAAAGCTATCGGTGCAACCATTGCAGATCCTTGTTTTGCTGATAGATATGTAGAAAAATATACACAAGGTAGAGTTCAAGCTACTCCCGATATTTATAAAGCTGGTTTAACCCCTTGTCATATCAAACAATTAGAACCTTTTGCCGTTAGAGCAAATTTAGTAGCACCAATTTTGGTTAACCGTAAACTTATCGGCTTGTTAATCTGTCATCAATGTTATGATGTGCGTAACTGGGACGCCAAAGAAATTGAATTATATAGTCAATTATCTACCCAAGTCGGTTTAAGTATTGAAAGGGTAAAACTTCTTGAACTACAACTAAACTCCGAACAAGTACAACGAGAAGGAAAAGAATTACTCCAAAGACGAGCATTAGAACTATTGATGCAAGTTGATCCAGTATCTAGTGGTGATTTAACCATTCGTGCTACGGTAACAGAAGATGAAATTGGTACTATTGCTGACTCTTATAATGCCACCATTGAAAGTTTAAGAAAAATTGTATCTCAAGTACAAATCGCCGCTTTAGAAGTAGCTCAAACCACCATTACTAACGAAAATGATGTCAAAGTTTTACAAGAAGAAATTCAAGAACAAGTAACTAATATTTCTGAAGCAATTTTAACTGTTAAGCAGATGAGTCGTTCTAGTAACCTTGTAGCCGAAAATGCAGAATTAGCAGAAGAAGCCCTCCAAAAAGCTCAAGAAAGCGTGGAAACAGGAGACTCAGCCATGAATCGTACCGTAAAATCCATCATGGAAATTCGTTCTACCGTACAACAAGCCTCTGGGCAAGTTAAAAAGTTAGGAGAAACGACTCAAAATATTTCCACCGTAGTGGGACTTATCAGCAGATTTGCCGCTCAAACTCACCTTTTAGCGTTAAAAGCCTCCATTGAAGCAGCACGAGCAGGAGAACAAGGTACTGGTTTTGCGGTAATTGCAGAAGAGGTAAGGGCTTTAGCAACCCAATCCGCTCAAGCAACTGGTGACATTGAAAAACTGGTTAATGAAATCTTGAACGAAACTAAAGTTGTTGTCATAGCAATGGAAGAAGGTAGCGAACAAGTAATTGAGGGTAGTAAATTAGTGGAAGAAACTCGTCAAAGTTTAAACCAAATTGCGGCAGCTACTACTCAAATTAATGAATTAGTAGAAGCCATTGCTGCAGCTGCTTTTGAGCAATCAGAAAATTCTCAAGAAGTAACGGTTAAAATGGCAGATGTAGCTAAAATTGCTGAAAAAACTACCGCCTCCGTGGCACAATTATCTGATTCTTTTGTCGAATTACAACAAGTAGCTCGTACTTTAGAATCTAACGTTGCTCAGTTTAAAGTAAGTTAGTCTCTCAATCCCCAACCTTGGGGTTTATTAGATTCCTAGAAAAAAAATCTGTACTTATCATAACTGGATATGCACAAGTTGATGAGTTTGAATGGGATGATCAAAAAAATATCAAAAATCAAGAAAAACATGGGATTAGCTTTGAGGATGTTATCGAAGTCTTTGATTATCCCATGGTTACAAGAGTTGATAACAGATTTAATTATGGAGAAATTAGGCTAATAGGAATCGGTAGAGATGAAATAGCTGTAATTTATTCGATTGTCTATACTCAAAGGGAGAAAAAAGTTAGAATAATATCAGCTAGAAAAGCAAACAAAAAAGAGAAAAATATATATGACAATTATTACCGTTAAAAGAAAAGATATTCTCCCCAAAACTCCAGAAAGAATAAAAGAGATAATGGCTATAAGAGATGAAGACATCGATTATTCTGATATACCAGAATTAGATGATAATTTCTTCAAAAATGCCCAATTAGTCAATTATTCTAAAGGTGAAAAATTGAGATTGAGATCTTGTACTAAAACTTAATTGATAATTAATCAGGTTTAACAGGATCTTTCGTGAGAAAATCATAGTTTCTGTTAAGTTACTACCCGTTAAATATCCATAACTTAAATTACTCTTTTTGGAGTTAGCATAACTTAAATTACTTTCATTTAACTAATTTGATCAATCTTCCTCCTTGGTTAAATTTTCACTCATCACAAAATAATATTTTTTCCCTAACTTAAAATTAAATATCCTAAAAATACATGGAAACTAGATTAAAATGTATAAATATAATCTTTTGCTGATCAAATAAATTGTTACAATAAAGAGTATTAAAGGCAAACTGCAATAATCTTAAACCTACCACTAACTTGAGTCATGAATCCACTAAATCAAGCATATCAACTATTTATTGACGAAGTACCTGAATTATTACAAGAAATTGAAAATGGTTTGTTGAATCTCAAACAAGCTAAAATTGATGGTATGATTCGATCTACTCACTCCATAAAAGATAGTTCCGCTAGTGTTGGTTTAAAAGGGATTAAAGATATTGCTCATCAATTAGAAGATTATTTCAAAGCACTTTATAACGAAGATTTAGTTATCGACACAGAGTTAGAAAATTTATTTTTAGAAGGTTATGATTGTTTAGCAATACCTTTAACACAACAAATAGATACGGGAAATTTTGATCGTAAAGAGTCAGAAAATAGGGCAAATAAAGTATGGGAAAAATTAGAATTCAAACTAGGTAATGCCCTTAAACAAGTACAAAATTATCTTCCTTCTTCCGAAGATTTAGGTATTGATATTGTGGCTTCTCTTTTTGAAGTTGATGTTGCAGGGGAAGTCCGCCGTTTAAAAGGTGTTGTGGCTTCTCCTGAAAGTTTCGAGCCTGAACAAGAATTACGAGAATCCGTAGATATTCTCCTCGGTTTAAGTGAATTAGTCAATCTTTCTGGTTTTTCTTTGCTCACCAGTATTACTCAACAAGCCTTACACAAACATCCAGATAAAGCTGTAACTATTGCTACTTTATTGATTCAGGATTTAGAAAATAGTAGAGAATTAGTGGCACGAGGCGATCGCAAAGAAGGAGGAAGTCCTTGCTCAGGTTTACTAACTTTAGCAGAAGATACCAGCGCACAAGTTGAACTTAATCTCATTGAACAATTAACTCAAAACTATCAGATTACCTTTAATATAGAAGATCCTAGCTATCAATTCTTTTTAGCAGAAGTACCCGATTTATTACATAACCTTGAAAGTGGTTTATTGTCAGTAAAAGAAGATAAAAGTATTTCTAGGGTAAATGATATGATGCGTTCTGCTCATTCTATCAAAGGAGGGGCGGCTAGTGTTGGTTTAGATGGAATAAAAAATATATCTCATCAATTAGAAGATTATTTAAAAGCGTTATTTGATGAGAGTGTGATTGTGGATGATGAATTAGAAACTTATTTATTAGAAGGATTTGATTGTTTAAAAAATGCCCTTAACGAACAAATTGACAGAGGAAGTTATCAAATAGTATGGGAAGAAAATGCTTCGGTTACTTGGGATAAATTAAAACAAAAATTAGGACATATTCAAAATAACGATTATTTACCATCTTCGGCGGATTTAGGCATCGATATGGTACAGTCTTTGTTTGAAATAGATATAGCTCAAATTATTGAACATCTACAAAATAGTTTAGAAAATTTACCCTCTGTAGAGTTACCATCAGAAGTTATTTTACAACTAGAAATATTAGTTGGGTTTAGTGAAATGACCGATTTAAAAGGGTTAAAAGACATTGCCGAAGCCGCTTCCTTAGCTATTAATAATTATCCCCAAGACATTCAAGAAATAACTGCTCTTATAATTCAAGACGTTACTAATGCAAGAAATTTAGTTTTAAATGGCGATCGCACTCAAGGGGGTAAACCATCACAAAGATTAAAAGAATTAGCAGACATCCCTAGGAAAGAATCAACCCTTGATTTTACACAAATAGCTCCACAAGAGCAACAGAATTTATCCCATCAAGAAATTAATCAGGAAGAAGAAACGAATCAATTACTAGAATTTGCAGATTTAATGGGAGATATTTCTTCAGAATCACAGCTATACCCAGAAAATGAAGCAGAACCCTCAGAAATCCTCGAATTTGGAGACTTAATTCAAGAAAATGCGAATTTTGACCTACGGGAAGAAACCGATGATTTTGCTGATTTAATTGGGGATATGATGAACTTAAATAATGATGCTCCAAATTCTGAATTTAGTTATTTAACCGATAAAACCGATAATTTTATCCCTGAAAATGAACAAGAAAACTCCTATCATGACTTAAATTACTTAGTAGATAACTTTATTTTAGAAGAAGATATTAACGAAGAAAATGACAGTAACTCAGCTCAACAGAAAGAGTTACAAGCCCAAGCCTATGAGTTTTTCATGGAAGAAGCAGTGGACTTAATCGCTATTATTGATAACGGTTTAGAAGGTGTTTTAATTACTAGAGATATAAATGAAATTAACGAGATAGCTCGTGCTGCCCATTCCCTTAAAGGAGGTGCAAGAAGTGCTGGTTTAGAAGATTTAGGTAATATTGCCTTACGAGTGGAAAAAAGTTTCAAAGCCTTATTTAACGAAAATATACCCCTTGACGATAACTATAAAGAATATTTACGAGAGATTTATCCTTTATTACGTCAACCTTTAATGGCTAGAAGATCAGGAGAAAATTTCGATGAAAAGTCGGCATTAGAAACCATCAACGAACTTTGGGAGATGTTTGAAGGTAAATATGGCGAAGAAATTGCACAATCTGAACAATTTTTACCCTCTTCGGCGGATTTAGGCATTGATATTGCTACCTCTATATTTGAAGTAGATGTAACAGAAGGCATTAACACTCTTCAATCAACTTTAGATAATGGTAATCAAACAGAATTAGAAGATATTTTATCAATGCAAATAGAAGTATTTTCTGGTTTTGGCGAAATGTTAGTATTACCCGGATTTACTGCTATTTGTGAAACTGCGGCTAATGCTTTTTCCCTTAATCCTAGCAACCTCAATGCTATCACTCAAGCCTTTATTAATAACCTAGAAATAGCCAAAGAGCAAGTATTACAAGGAGATCGAGCTTCTGGCGGTGAACTTAGTACAGAGCTATTATCTTTAGCAGGGAAAACAACTCAAGAAAAACCTCCTCAAGTAAATATAGAACAACCTATAGATACCACAGATCAAGCCTATCATTTCTTTGTGGAAGAAGCCCCAGAATTATTAGAAATTATTGAAAATGGCTTGTTAACCTTAAAAGAAGATCGTAGTATAGCTAAAATTCATGAAATTATGAGAGCGGCTCATTCTCTCAAAGGTGGTGCAGCTAGTGTTGGTTTAGAAGCCATTAAAACTATTTCTCACCGCTTAGAAGATGTTTTTAAAGTTCTTTATGATGTTACTATTGACCTTGATACGGAATTAGAAAGCTGGATATTAGAAGGTTTTGACTGTTTACGCAATGCTTTAACTCAACAGATAGAAACGGGTAATTATAACCCTGAATCTGCTTTAGTGGTTGCCGATGAAGTATGGAAAAAAATTCAGACTAAACTAGGTGTTGCTCTTAGTCGTGCAGATGATTATATTCCTTCCTCTACAGATTTAGGAGTGGATATTGTACAATCAATGTTTGAAGTGGATGTCGCCGAAGAAATACAAAGACTTAAAGATGTGGTAAAAAATCCCACCAATCAACCTTTAGCAGGAGAATTACGAGCAACTTTAGAAGTATTTTCTGGTTTTGGCGAAATGTTAGTTTTACCCGGATTTGCGGAAATCGCCAAATTAGGTTTAATGGCTATCGAAAACAATCCTTCAAGGAGTTTAGACATTATCAAAGTAATTATTCAAGATGCCGAAAAAGCTAGAAATTTAGTTTTAGCAGGAAATCGTAGTACAGGCGGAGAACCCAGTAATGAATTAAGACGTTTTGCTACCGCGCAAATTAGTTATGGAGAATTAGAAGAAGATAATAATAATGATTTGCCATTCTTAACAAATGTTTTTAGTAGTTTAGAATCCAACACTGACGAAAATAATAATAATGATTTGCCATTCTTAACAGATGTTTTTAGTAGTTTAGAATCCAACACTGACGAAATTTTCACCATAACTTCCGAAGATAAAGAAACGCAAACCAATACACCGTCTTTAGATGATGTCTTTAATTTTAATCTCGATGATGATCAAATAGAGGCAATTCATCAAGGGATGAAAGATGATGATAATGACGAAATTCCTAACATTGAAGATATTTTTGCTTCAGAATTTAGTGAAGAAGAAATTAATCTCCTTGCTAAAGCCTCAGAATTAGCCTTAGAAGAGGATAAACAAAATACAATTCCTTCTTTAAATGAAGTTTTTGCTTATAATGAATTACCGTTAGAAGAGGAAGACAACGAAGATAATACCTTTATCCCTTCTTTGAGTCAAGTATTTTCTGAGGTTGATATGTCCGTAATTGATGATATGGAAGAACAACAAAGAGAAGATGATGAGCAAAACAATACATTTTTACCTTCTCTGAGTCAAGTATTCTCTAGTGTAGATATGTCCATTTTTGATAAAGAGGATGAGGAAGAAAATGAAGAAAACGAAGACAATACAGCTTTACCTTCTTTAAGTCAAGTATTCTCTAGTGTAGATATGTCCATTTTTGATAAAGAGGATGAGGAAGAAAATGAAGAAAACGAAGACAATACATTTTTACCTTCTCTGAGTCAAGTATTTTCTAGTGTAGATATGTCTATCTTTGATAAAGAGGATGAGGAAGAAAATGAAGAAAACGAAGACAATACATTTTTACCTTCTCTGAGTCAAGTATTTTCTAGCGTTGATATGTCTATCTTTGATAAAGAGGAGAAAAAAGAAACCGAAAATTTACCTTCTAATGAATCATTATCAGAATCTGTGGGAATAAATGACGCTACCCCATCTTTAGAAGACGTATTTAGTAACTCTAGTGAAAATGTAGAAGAAGATAATTTAATCTCATCGACTTTTGAAACTACTGGTTTAAATCCACCAAAAACTCAAAACCCTAACATTATTGAAGATAAAATAGTGTCAGAAAATGAAGAATCTTTCTCAACTACCCTAGGTATGATTGATTTTGGTAAAGAAACTTTAATGAGTATTCAAGAAGGAATAAATACTCCACAATTTACCACCCAAGAAAATCTCAATGACATTATCACTTCTATTAATGTAGAATATCAAAATTTACCCGGTTTAAAATCTCCTGAAGACATCAAAAGTAGCTTTACTAAACGAGTCAAAAAAGTTTCTGAGAAAAAACCTCAAATTGATCCTAAAGTTACGACTACGACTACATCTACTAAAACTAATTTAAGCGTAAGAGTTGATTTAGATCGTCTTGAAAGAATGAATAATTTAATCGGGGAATTATCTATTAACCGTAATGGACTGTCTCTGCAAAATGATAAACTACAAAATTCCGTTAAAGAGTTATTAGAAAGATTTATTCGTTTTCAACAAATGGCTAATAATTTACGAGATTTATCCGATAAAATGGTGGCTTCTCCTGATAAATTTCGTTCTCGTAATGGCAAAAATAGTTCTCCATTGATTTTATCTCAAGATAGTGAGTTTAGTTTAACTTCTGCTTTTGATTCCTTAGAAATGGATAGTTACGATAATATGTACTATGTCATTGAAGGTCTAATAGAACAAATGATCCAATTAGAGGAAGCAGTGGACGATATTGCCTTATTTGCAGGACAATCAGGACAAAGTGTTGATACTCAACGTCAAATGCTTAACCGCCTTCGAGATGAGTTGATGTGGGCGAGAATGTTACCTTTAGGAGAAGTTTTAAATCGTTTTCCTCGTGTTCTTCGAGATTTATCAGTAAAATACAACAAAAAAGTTAATCTCAAATTAAACGGTACAAGCGTATTAGTTGATAAGGCGGCTTTAGAGAAATTATATGATCCTTTAGTGCATTTAATTCGTAACGCTTTTGATCATGGTATTGAGACTCCCGAAATTCGTAAACAACGGGGTAAATCAGAAACAGGCATTATCGAGGTTAAGGCTTATCATCAAGGAAATCAAACTATTATTGAAATTAAAGATGATGGCGGCGGTTTAAATCTTAATAAAATAGGACAAAAAGCCCTTGAACGTAAACTCCTCACTCCTGAACAATTAGCCGTTACTAATAAAGAGAATTTACTGGAGTTAATTTTTGAACCCGGATTTTCCACCGCTTCTTCTGTTACTGAAATTTCGGGACGTGGTGTCGGTTTAGATATTGTTCGTTCTCAATTGCGATCGCTAAAAGGGACAATTTCTGTAGATTCTGAACCGGGTATAGGTACAACTTTTACCATGGGATTGCCTTTAACTCTAACCATTGATAAGTTATTAATACTCTCAAGTGATGCTCATTTTTATGCTTTACCCTCAGATAACATCGAAGAAATTATTGTACCTGAAGAATATCAATTGAAAACTTCTGGTAATAAACGCTTCTTGCATTATGAAGATAAAGTTATACCTATTTATCCTCTCATCGATTTATTAGAATATCGTTGTTATGTAGCGGAAAATTCTTCCGTAAGTCAAGCCTTAGAAGCATTACCTACCCCTGAAGAATGGCTGAAACCTTTATTATTAATGCGTTTAGGACAAGAATTATTTGCCATAGAAGTAGATAATCTCGTTAGTGAACAAGAATTAGTCATTAAACCTTTTGGTAGTGCATTAACTGCCCCCAGTTATACTTATGGATGTACTATTTTAGGTGATGGGACATTAATTCCAGTGATTAATACCACTATTTTACTGGTTAATTTCTTTGAAGCTAGTCAACCCCGTACAACCATAAACCGTAAAGGCTTTAGTGGTGGTAATGGCAGTACTATATCTGAAACTTCTTTAAGCAATGCTTTTCAAATAGCTTCTGTTTTGGTAGTAGATGATAGTGCGGCAATGAGACGAACTCTAGCCCTTTCCTTAGAAAAAGCTGGTTATCGAGTCATTCAAGCTAAAGATGGTAAAGACGCATTAGATCAACTACAACAAAATTCTCAAGTAAGTCTAGTTATTTGTGATATTGAAATGCCTAATATGAACGGATTTGAATTTTTAGGACAAAGAAGACGTTATCCTGAATTAAATAAAGTTCCCGTGGCAATGTTAACTTCTCGCAGTAATGATAAACATCGTAAATTAGCTACTCATTTAGGTGCAAATGCTTATTTTACCAAGCCATATATCGAACAAAAATTCTTACAATCCATTAAAAGTTTAATCGATCAAAAATCTCTCGTAAATGCCTAATCAAGTAAAGGTGGGCATTGCTCACAAAGCATAGTATCAGACAGCAGTCGCTTTTTCAAGGCGAATAATTACTAATCAAGTAAAGGTGGTGTAGAGCAAAGGCAAGGGGATTAAACCTGAAACCTTGCTAAATCGGATATTCAAAGCATCGAACTGAGACAATAACGACTAATTGTCTAGTATTTTTACAAAAGTTAACAAAATATAGTAGAATTATTACACCAAAAATTAAATATTATATTGAAAGAGTATGATAGCGGATCAATTTCCTTGGCTTACCGTTATAATCGCCTTCCCCCTTGTTGCGGCACTTTTAATTCCCTTTGTGCCTGATAAAGACGGTAAAACCTTAAGATGGTATGCTTTAGGAGTCGGACTAATCGATTTTATGTTAATGTGTTATGTTTTCTGGCAACATTACGATACAACTAACGCCAGTTTACAGCTTGTCGAACAATATTCTTGGATTCCCCAATTAGGCTTAAGTTGGAGTGTTTCGGTAGATGGTTTATCCATGCCTTTAGTACTTTTAGCTGGTTTAGTTACCACTTTATCTATGTTTTCAGCGTGGCAAGTAGATCGTAAACCACGTTTATTTTATTGTTTAATGTTACTGTTATATTCAGCACAAATCGGTGTATTTGTTGCTCAAGATATTTTATTATTATTTATCATGTGGGAATTAGAATTAGTTCCCGTATATTTATTAGTATCCATTTGGGGTGGACAAAAAAGACGCTACGCTGCCACAAAATTCTTACTTTATACTGCCTTAGCTTCTATTTTCATCCTCATAGCTGGTTTAGGAATGGCATTATACGGCGGTGGAGAAATTACCTTCGATATGGTGGCTTTAGGATTAAAAGAATATCCCATCGGTTTAGAAGTTTTACTCTACGGCGGTTTATTAATTGCTTTTGGTGTCAAATTAGCGGTTTTTCCCCTTCATACATGGCTACCTGATGCCCACGGTGAAGCATCCTCCCCTGTGTCGATGATATTAGCAGGAGTTTTGCTAAAAATGGGCGGTTATGGCTTAATTCGCCTCAATTTAGGATTATTACCTGAAGCTCATGTCTATTTCGCTCCCGTGTTAGTGATTTTAGGGGTTGTAAACATAGTTTATGGCGGTTTTGCCTCTTTTGGTCAAACTAACATGAAACGTCGTTTAGCTTATTCTTCTGTGTCTCACATGGGTTTTGTCTTAATCGGTATCGCTTCTTTTACAGACTTGGGCATTAGCGGAGCAATGTTACAAATGCTTTCTCATGGTTTAATTGCCGCCTTATTATTCTTCCTTGCTGGAGTTACCTATGATCGTACTCATACCATGTTCTTAGACGAAATGGGAGACATCGGCAAAGCTATGCCTAAAGTATTCGCATTATTTACCGCCGGAGTAATGGCTTCTTTAGCGTTACCCGGTATGAGTGGTTTTGTCAGTGAATTAGCTGTATTTGTCGGTTTTAGTAATAGTGATGTTTATAATTCAACCTTCCGTACAGCAACAGTATTTCTCAGTGCCGTGGGCTTAATTGTTACCCCCATTTACTTACTCTCGATGTTAAGACAACTGTTTTACGGTACAGATAAAATTCAAATGTGTACTATTGGTACTATGGAAATCAGTGAAAACCCTGACAATGATCCTGCAGTATGTTTTGGAACTAACTGTGTTCTACCCGGAGAAGCAATTTACGAAGATGCAAAACCACGAGAAGTATTCATTGCAGCTTGTTTCTTAGCTTTAATTCTTAGCGTGGGTTTATATCCCAAACTCGCCACGCAACTTTATGATGCGAAAACGGTAGCTGTAAATGCCGAAATTCGTCAATCCTATCTCGAAATTGCACAAACAAATTCTATTTCTTTAGAGTCTAAATTGGCAATTAACAATTAACTCATTTCGATGCAGAAGATTTCAGGTTTCAGGTAGCAGGTTTCAGGTTTCAGGTTTAATACCCTCGGACATTTATTTGTCAATCAAAGAATTGAAAGTAAAAAATCAGTTAAGATATATTATTTGTCCATTCTTTAACCTAATACTCAACACCTGACACCCGACACCTCAACTGAACAATTAATTATATTTTTGCCTAACATCACCTTTTAACTTATCTTCACGGAAAATTATATATAGAACTTATTTGATATTATCCACTATTTTAATAATTAGGATATGCTATTAAAAGAACTATTTTACGCAATTTTACATTTTTGAAAAAATATATCATATAATCTAAAAAGAAAATCTTAAATAAATATTAAGAATCTCAAAGATTATCATGGTGTCATCAGGAGGAATCAATGTTTATTCGATTAGCACATCAGTATCGTGAATTTGTTAAAGATTTAGTGATGAATCTTCAAGTATTAGCCATTGTTTTGGAAAAAAGAGGTTATATTGCTTCTTGTTATACTTGTGGCACGGAGTTGACAAGTGCTTCCTTTATGGTTAGCTTGGGTGATAATCACCTTATTCGCTTTCTCGTATCTGATTATGGTATTACTTGGACTGAAATGCAAGATGATAGAGAATTAATGAAGTTAGAAGGTGCAGAAGCTATCAGTCAATTAGAAGAATTAGCTAATCTGGTAAAATATCAAGTCAAATCCGTTGACAGCAAATCTCCTAATTATGATCATAGTATGTTAGTTCACTAATTTTGAGCTATGATTGATAATTGACAATACTTTTAAGATAGTTATCTCTGATATTCATCAAAAAGTAATGAGTTTTTTTCGATAATATGAGATTATTCTCAATTGTTAATTGTTCATCGTTAATTGTATTGAGCTTTGATAGAAGAAGAAACTTTCCGCTTATTAGAATGGCAGAGATTATGTCAACATCTCTCCACTTTTGCAGCTACTAAATTGGGTGTTGTGGCATCTAGTCACTTAACCATACCTTTATCTGTAGCTGATACAGAATATTTGTTAGCACAGACTAAAGAAGTTTGTGACATCGAAATGAATATTAACTCTAATTGGTCTTTTAATGGTATTCATGATATTGGCGAATCCATTGAAAGAGCAAAAATTGGCGGATTTTTAAATGGTGATGAGTTGTTAAATTTAGCCACTACTTTGTCAGGAATAAGAAAATTAAGACGAGTAATTGAAGAACAAGAAAATGCGCCAACCCTTCAAGAATTAGTTAATGATTTAAGGACTTTTCCCGAATTAGAGCAAGAAATTCACTATTGTATAGATGATCGTGGCGAAATCACAGAAAGAGCAAGTCCTCAACTAGGTGAAATTCGTCAAAAAATAAAGGCTTTAAGAAATAAAATTCAGCAAACTTTACAAAGTATTATTCAAAGAAATAGCAACGCATTACAAGAGCCAGTGGTTACTCAAAGAGGCGATCGCTTTGTGCTGCCGCTAAAAGCTAGTCATAGTGGACAAATCCAAGGTATAGTTCATGATACCTCTACCAGTGGCGTGACGTTATATTTAGAGCCTAGAGTTATTATCGAATTAGGTAATAAGTTACAAACTAGCCGAAATCAAGAGAAACGAGAAGAAGAAAAGATTTTACGGCAGTTAACGGAGAAAGTCGCCGAAGTTTGGCAAGATTTAGAACAATTATTAGCCATCGCTACATCTCTTGATTTAGCCACCGCCAAAGCTCGTTATAGTATTTGGTTAAATGGTTATCCGCCAGAATTTGTGGATTTTGAAGACGGGGAAAGCATTTCTTTAAGACAGTTACGGCATCCTTTGTTAGTATGGCAAGAAAAACAAGAAGATGGAAAAGAAGTTATCCCCATCGATGTGTTAATTAACCCTGAAACAAGGGTTGTAGCTATTACAGGACCAAATACAGGAGGTAAAACCGTCACTTTGAAAACCATCGGTATTGTGGCACTAATGGCAAAAGTAGGTTTATATATTCCTGCTAAATATCCTGCCCAAATTCCTTGGTTTAAGAGTATTTTAGCTGATATTGGTGATGAGCAATCCCTAGAGCAAAGTTTATCTACTTTCTCAGGGCATATTCGTCGCATTATTCGCATTATTGAGGCTTTATATGATGTTAATTCCTCCCAAACTCCTTTAATAACGGAAATTGATACCACTCAACTCCCCTTTATAAGAGCCAAGTCGGGGGGATCTCTTGTATTGTTAGATGAAGTTGGTGCTGGTACAGATCCTAGTGAAGGAACGGCGATCGCCATAGCTATATTAAAATACTTAGCACAACATAATTTATTAACCATCGCAACAACTCACTACGGAGAGTTAAAGAGTCTTAAATATAATGATTCCCGTTTTGAAAATGCTTCGGTGGAATTTGATGATAGTACTTTACAGCCTACTTATAGATTATTATGGGGTATTCCGGGGCGTTCAAATGCCATTACCATTGCGCAAAGATTAGGTTTACCTTTGGCTATTGTGGCTGAATCTCAAGAATTAGTTGGAGGTTTTTCCCATGATGTTAATGATTTAATTTCAGCGCTAGAAAATCAACGTCGTGAGCAGGAAAATAAACATCAACAAGCAGAAGAATTACTCTCAAAAACGGAGTTATTTTATCAACAAGTGGAAGAAAAAGCCTTCTCTTTACAAGCTAGAGAAAGAGATTTAAAGCTAAAACAAGAACAAGAGGTACAAAAATTATTATTTGACGCTAAAAGCCAAATTGCTCAAGTTATTAAGGGTTTACAGAAAAAAGGTGAACCCACTGCTCAAGACGCACATCAAGCTACGGAAACTTTAACCAAAATTGCTGATCGTTTTTTAAATCCTGTTAAAGTAATAAAATATAAACCAAAAGTGGGGGAAAGAGTCAGAATTTTGAGTATCGGGCAAACGGCAGAAGTGTTAACAGTAGATGACGATATGGAACAATTAAGCGCTCGTTTCGGTATCATGAAAATGGTAATTCCCTTTACTGATATAGAGTCTTTAGACGGCAAACGCTTTGAAAAAGTTAAAATTATTCCAGAAAAAACGAAAGTAACGGTTAATAAACAAGCGTCTCCACAAGATAATCTAAAAAAAACTGAGTCTAAGGTTATTAATATCCGAACTTCTCAAAATACTGTCGATATTCGGGGGAAACGAGTACATTTAGCCGAACCTATGTTAGAAAAAGCGATCGCTAATGCTACCGACATAGGCTCATTATGGATTATCCACGGTAAAGGTACAGGAAGCCTACGCACAGGAGTTCATGAATTTTTAAAAAATCATCCTCAAGTCAGTAAGTTTGAACTCGCAAAGCAAAATGATGGGGGGGCAGGAGTTACTTTAGTTTTACTTAAATAGTTCAGTGAAATTTGACAGTTTGTCTTTTGACATAAAAAGCATTTAATGGGTATATTTTGGTAAATCTGAATTATCTAATCAACCTTGAATGAAATTAACTTTAAAAGACAAAAAACTGATTCAAATAGGCATTGCACCCCATGACGCTATATTTTGCATCGGTATTTCACCTCACGGCTTAATTTCTATCGGTGCAATTCCTCATGGTGTGATTTCCATCGGTTTAGTGCCTATGGGAGTTTTTTCTGTAGGATTAGTTTCTATGGGAATTTTTGCTTTTGGACAAATTACTATGGGCTTAATGACTTACGGAAAGCAAGATATGAGTTTAATTCGATTAAATGTTGAACAACAAAACTCTACTCCTATGAATCATCATAATCATCATTAATTTTATGACTTTGTCCGATTCTGGCGATCGCCCCTAACATTAATAATTCCTTCTTTTAAAATAGAATTGATCGAAAATAAATACACTCTGTAATGTAGTGTGTATAAAACTGCTCATAGTCGAGAATAAATTGACCAGAACAAGAAACACAAATATATTTTTGTTTATGTTGTTTATTTTTACCCTTTTTACGTATATGTTGGCATTTACATTCTGGGCATTGCATGATTAACCATCGCAAAAGAAGTTTAATTTATTTCTTCAATTATTCTAATTCATACTTTAATTCACCAACGCCCCATAAACTTTATAAAATTCACACTATAAAAATTATAAGAATTAACCATTAAATTTGTTAGAGATTCATAGTTTGCATTTCACCTGATACCTAATATCTTGTCAATTATTTTAATCCTCCAGATCTGATAATACTTACAATTAACCATAATCCTAGTAAACTGGCAACGGCAAAAAGAATGTTACTTAATAGGATCAATTGTCCTGTAGTTGCACCTGTAGAGATAATGGCTGCACCAATAGTTAATGAACCGACTACAATACTAAAAGATAATCGATTAGCTGAGTCGTTTAAACTACGCCTTAATCCTTCCAATTCTTTGATGCGTATATTCCACAAAAATGTCTCTGAGCTTAAACGATCTAAGATTACATCTATTTGACGGGGCGATCGCAAAGAAATAGATTTTAAGTCTAAAACAGTCCTAAAAAGAGTTTGAAAAGGAGTATCTCCAAGAAATTGACGACGAAAAAGATCCGTTATAAGAGGTTTTATTTCTTCAAGGAGGTTAATATTAGGGTTAAATTGACGAGCAACACCTTCTAAATTAGCTAAACTTTTGGCAAATAATCCCATATTACCGGGGAGTTTAATTTTATTATTACGAGCAACTTCTAAGACTTCGTAAAAAACTTCACTAAAATTTAATTGAGAAAGACTGAGATTATAATATTTTCTCAACATTCTCTGATAATCATTTTCTAGTTGAGATAAGTTAGTGTTAGCTGTGTTACTATCTGATAATTCAAGGGTAAGTTGTGCGCATCTTTGGGCATCAATATCAACGATAGCTAGTAACATTTCTGTTAATAATTGTTGAGTACGAGGATCAAGTCTGCCAATCATGCCACAATCAATAATACCTAATTTATCGTCATCTAGGTAGAAAATATTACCCGGATGAGGATCAGCATGAAAGAAACCATCGATAAATATTTGTTGAAAAAAAGATCTAAATAAGAGAGTACTTACTTCTTGACGTTTATTACTAGCATCAGGAATATTAGCGGATAAAATTGGTTTACCGTCTAACCACTCCATAAATAAAACTTTATTAGTGGTATATTGCCAGTATATTTGAGGAATTACTAATTGTTCAGTATCAAACCAACTACTTTGACTTAGATTCAAGCGTAATTTTTCCGTGAAATTTCCCTCTTGACGAAAATCTAACTCAGCTAATACCGCTTTAGTGAAATCATCGGCTAGATTAATAAAATCATAATCGTTACCAAAATCCGTTAACGCAATAATTTCCGCAATACCTTTAATTAAAATAACATCTTGATTGACGATGCGATCAATATTTGGGCGTTGAACTTTGATGGCTACTTCTTCCCCCGTAATCAATGTACCACGATGGATTTGAGCAATTGATCCTGCTGCAATGGGATTTCGATCAATAATGGTAAAAA
Source organism: Geminocystis sp. (assembly GCF_041753295.1). Lineage (NCBI taxonomy): Bacteria > Bacillati > Cyanobacteriota > Cyanophyceae > Chroococcales > Geminocystaceae > Geminocystis > Geminocystis sp. Next base: position 40,823 of record NZ_JBGSUU010000110.1, on the reverse strand, counting down.
TCTTATCTAAAGGTTGATTAAGTTCTTCTTTTAAAGTCTGTTCAATTAATCCCCATGCTACAGGAGGAACTTGAGCTTGTAAAGCCGTTAATGCTTCAATATATTGTGGTGGTAATAAATCAGGACGAGTACTTAATAATTGACCAAATTTAACGTAAAAAGGGCCTAACTGTACCAAAATTTTACGAAATACTTCAGGGGGAGGAAGTTGTGGTTTATCAGATTTACCAACGGTAAGAATGCCTCGCATATAATCCCAACCGTTGCCTAAAACTATTTCGATGATTTCTCTTTGTCGTGAGCTGGTTTTAGTTAATGAAAACATAGTTCAACAATTAATGATTAATTCTTCTTTATGTTAGTTGCTTATGTAATTAATTTCTAAGATTTCTGAGAATTAAACGCCACAATTTTTTGCCAATTAATTAACCCGTCATCACAAAATTCTTGCATAAAATTTAGGGTAAATTTATTAATAACTTTAGCGTAAGCAATTAAAAAGGCTTCATTTTTTTCTTTTGCTTTATATCCTAAAGGTTCAATAATATCAATATATAAATTTTCATTATTAGAAATAAATTCCCAAAATTCTTCTCCACAATATTTTAAATATTCACCTTTATCTGGGTTATTTTCTATACCATAACAACAACCATTAATAGCGATTACTTTAATCTCTTTATTTTCTGATTCTAAAATATTTTTTGCTGATTTAAAGTTATCTTTCATCTTTTTGATTTGGCTACATCTTTAGCTGTTAAAATATTTTTTGCTTTGTATAAATAGGAATTTTTTCTTTTTAAAATCGTTTTAAGATTAAGCTGTTCTAGTTTTTCAATTCTTTTTTGATGAAACTTATCTATATTTTTTTCAACATAATTAATAATGTCTTCTTTATTTAATAAATTAGTCATAATAATAAATAACTAACGGGGATAATTTCTTCTTTAATCATTTCATAATATTCTGGCAAAATTTCAATACCGATGGAATTTCTTTTCAATTTTTGTGATACCATTAGAGTAGTTCCTGAACCTGCAAAAGGATCTAAAACTGTATCACCTTCTTCGGTAAAAAGTTTAATAAACCACTCTGGCAAACTCTCAGGAAAAGCCGCACTATGATTTTTATTACTGCATTCTGTAGCTAAATGAATAACATTCGTGGGATAAACGGTTTCTTTTCCTACCCAATTAGAGACATTTTTGCCAAATCCACTACCATTTTTTGCATTATCACGAATTTTATCGGTTTCACTCAGGTTTTTTAAACGCCCTGTCGCCCAATCACCAATGGGGACTTTTACCGCATCCTGATACATATTAAATTTTTTTTGCTTGTTAAATTGTAGCAATCTTTCCCACGCATCTCGAAAACGATTTGACCATTTTCCGGGAAAACAATTCTTTTTATGCCATACAAATTCTTCTGTCCATAACCAACCTTGTTTTTTTAATTCTAAAATTAATTCTAAAACATAAGTGCTTCTTTCTCCGTCAACAATTTTCTCTTTTATGTTTAAAATAAATGTACCGCTAGGATGCAAAACACGCAATAATTCCTCACTTATAGGCAAAAACCAATCAACATAATCTTTGGGATGAATACCACCATAAGTATTTTTACGTTGATCTGCATAGGGAGGAGAAGTTATAATTAAATTGATCGAATTATCAGGTAATTGTTTTAAAATATCTTTGCAATCTCCCAAGAAAATATCAGTTTTTACCTCTAACATATTTTAATTTAATTACTTAATTGATTATTAATATAAACAGTGTTATTAGACAATTTATTAATACTGAAAACAACTATGATATTGATTAATATTATCATTTTCGATCATAATAAAAACAGAAGTCCTAGTAAAATGTTGTCATAATGAGCGAGATTGTCACCCAAAAAGCCACGAGAAACGCCCCCCATGAGGATTATCGCCCCATAAATCGAGAAGATTTAACTCCCATGTATAAGCATTATGTGGAAGTAAAAGAGCAATATCCCAATTCTCTACTACTTTATCGGGTAGGTGACTTTTTCGAGTGCTTTTTTCAGGATGCGGTGACGATTTCTCAAGAGTTAGAATTAGTCATCACCAGTAAGGAAGCTGGGCAAAATATCGGTAGAATTGCCATGACAGGTGTACCTCACCACGCCCTTGACAGATATGCTCGACAATTGGTAGAAAAAGGTTATGCAGTGATAATCTGTGATCAAGTGGAGGATGCGGCTACGGCGGCAGCGGAGAAAAGAATCGTAAAACGGGCGATAACAAAGTTATTAACGCCGGGTACAATTACCGATGATGAGATGTTACCCTCAAAACGTAACAACTTTTTAGCGGCGGTGGTAGTAGCAAAAGAATATTGGGGTTTGGCTTATGCAGACATCTCCACTGGGGAATTTTTTACCACTCAAAGTAAGGATTTAACCACTTTATCGACTGAATTACTGCGTTTACAACCTGCTGAGATACTTTTTCCTGTTAATGCTCCTGATATTAATAGTTTACTCCGTCCGGGTCAAAAATCTGACAGTTTGCCTGAGTTTCTTCCTGATTGCTTTTGTTACTCTTTGCGATCGCAAAAACCTTTTGACATCAACGAAGCCAAGCCGAAATTATTGATTGAATTTAATCTAAAATCCTTAGAAGGAGTCGGTTGTGAGCATTTACCCTTAGCCATTCGTGCGGCAGGAGGATTGTTAGAATATGTGCAAGATACCCAAAAAGCGAATCAAGTACCATTACAACTTATTCGTACTTATAATATTAGCGATTATTTAGTCTTAGATAGCACCACACGGCGAAACCTCGAAATCACAACTACAGTGCGAGATAACACCTTTCATGGCTCTTTATTGTGGGCTTTGGATAGAACTTGTACTGCTATGGGGGCAAGAGCTTTGAGACGGTGGTTATTGCAACCACTACTCAGTAAACAGGGAATTATTGTCCGTCAAGATACCATCGCCGAATTGATAGAAAATCTGCCGTTAAGAGAAGAAATTAGGCAATTATTTAAGAGTATCTACGATTTAGAAAGAATAACGGGGAGAGTGGGTGCTGGAACGGCAAATCCGAAGGAATTACTCAATTTAGGGGATTCTTTAGGGAAATTAACCTATTTAGCGGAGTTAGCAAAGGAAGGTAAATCGCCCTATTTTCAGGCTTTGCAAAATGTACCTTCGGAGTTAGAGGAGTTAGGGAAAAAAGTTTTAGATACTATTGTGGAATTTCCACCCCAACACGTCAAGGAAGGAGGAATTATTCGAGAAGCAGTCAATCAGCAGTTAGACGATATGCGCAAACTCATTGATGGTGATAGAGAATGGTTGGCAAATCTTGAAGTGACGGAAAGACAACGCACGGGTATTAGTAATTTAAAGGTGGGTTATAACAAAACCTTCGGTTATTATATCAGTATGCCTCGCTCAAAAGCTGAATTTGCTCCTGAAAATTATCAACGTAAACAAACATTATTAAATGAAGAAAGATATATTACTGCTGAGTTAAAAGAAAAAGAAAATCGTATTTTAAATGCTAAAGATGACTTAGCCAAATTTGAATATGAAATCTTTGTTAATTTACGCTCTTTATTAGCAGAAAAAACTGAAGAAATTAGAAAAGTTGCACGAGCTATTGCGGCGATGGATGTGTTAAGTGGATTAGCAGAATTATCAGTCTATCAAGATTATAACCGACCAGAGATTAGTAATGATCGAGTTATTAACATAAAAAATGGAAGGCATCCTGTGGTAGAAAAATTATTAGGTTTTGGGATGTTTGTTCCCAACTCAACTAATTTGGGTTCGGAAAAAATGCCTGATTTAATAGTATTAACAGGACCAAATGCTAGTGGTAAAAGTTGTTATTTGCGTCAAGTGGGATTGATTCAATTAATGGCACAAATAGGGAGTTTTATTCCAGCCCAAAGTGCTAAATTAAGTATTTGCGATCGCATATTTACGAGAGTAGGAGCGGTGGATGATATTGGTACAGGGCAATCAACTTTTATGGTAGAAATGAATGAGACTGCAAATATTTTGAATCACGGCACAAATAAATCTTTAGTGTTGCTAGACGAAATAGGTAGAGGTACAGCAACTTTTGATGGACTTTCTATTGCTTGGGCGGTTGCAGAGTATTTGGCTATTGAAATACAAAGTCGTACAATTTTCGCTACTCATTACCATGAATTAAACGAATTAGCCTCTATTCTCGACAACGTTGCTAACTATCAAGTAACCGTGAAAGAATTAGAAAATGATATTGTCTTTCTCCATGAAGTGAAACCCGGAGGCGCTGATAAATCTTATGGCATCGAAGCAGGAAGATTAGCTGGTTTACCAAAAGTAGTAATAAACCGTGCAAAACAAGTAATGAGTCAAATTGAAAAACATAGTAAAATTGCCATCGGATTAAGGAAAAATATCAAAAAATTAACCCCTTCTCATGAAGAAAATACAAAAGAAATAATGAGCCAATTAGACATATTTGAATAAATGAGTAAGTAGGCAAAATTAATTGTATTTATTAGTCAAAAACAAAGGGCAACAAAGATTATTAATTATTTTATTAATTTTAAAATAGACTAAGTTCAAGGTATTGGGGCAATGCAGTTAAAATCTGAGTTTGTTAAAAAATCTTAACACGGAAAATTATGGGCGGTGTATCGCCCTACATTAAAATCTTAATCAGTTAAGCCTAAAAGACAAGCCATTAAAGCCTTTTGTGCGTGCATTCTATTCTCAGCTTCATCCCATATACGAGATTGTTTACCTTCCATTACTTCTGCTGTAATCTCTTTTTCTCGATAAGCAGGAAGACAATGTAAAATAATCGCTTCTTTATCTGCCAGATTTACTAATTCTTGGTTAATTTGATAAGGCTGAAAAATAGGGATTCTTGCCGCAGTTTCTTCTTCTTGTCCCATACTTGCCCATACATCTGTATATAAAACATGAGCATTTTCAACGGCTGCTTGAGCGTCATCAGTAATTATAACTTGTTCAGGCTTCGTTGCTAAGGCTTGAGCTTGTTTGACTATATCAGGATTTGGTAAATAACCTTCAGGAGTAGCAATGCGTACATTCATCCCCATTAATACACCGCCTAATAACAGAGAATGTGCCACATTATTGCCATCTCCTAAATAAGTCATAGTAATACCGTCTAAAGTGCCAAAAGATTCTTTGATAGTTTGTAAATCCGCTAAAATTTGACAGGGATGCTCTAAATCTGTTAAGGCATTGATAATGGGAATAGTACTAAAATCTGCAAAAGTTTGTATATCTTCTTGTGCAAAAGTACGAATTGCGAGTATATCTAAATAACGATCTAAAACTCTGGCAGTATCTTCTATAGGTTCTCCTCTGCCTACTTGAGTGCGACTAGGATTTAAGTCAATAACATTGCCACCGAGTTGATACATTGCCACGCTAAAAGATACACGGGTGCGAGTTGAGGCTTTATAAAATAATAATCCTAAAGTTTTATTGGAATTAAATTGTTGTTTGCCACTTTTCAAATCAGCAGCTAAATTTAAAACCGTGTTGATTTCTTCTTTGTTTAAATCGGCAATACCTAATAAATCTCTACCTGTTAAACTACTCATAAATGAAAGATCATTTCTAAAATAATTTTCATATATTAACTTAACCTGAGTCACATCAAATCTATTGATGAGGAATAATTAACAAAGGAGAAAAGAGGTGCATCATTATTAATTGTCAATTGTTAATTGATTAAGACATTTTCGTAAAAATTTAATAGAATTATTGTACCGTAATAGTACCATTCATTCCAGCACCACGATGAGGCTCACAGTAGTAAGGATATTCTCCCGGTTCGGTAAATGTAACCTCAAAAGATTCTCCAGCAGCGAAAGCTAAACCTTTATGACTTAATTTATCGGCATTTTTTGCAGAGCTATCAAAAACTACGTTATGAGGTGCTAATTTATTATTTACCCATTTTACGGTATCTCCTGCTTGAATAGTTACCTTCGCTGGTTGAAATGCTAACATTCCACTATCTGCACCCATTTTTATTTCTACAGTTTCAGCATAAGCTGGATTTACAGCAGAGAAAATCATCGTAACAGCTAACAGTAAAGAGGATAACAGTAAACCTAATTTTTTAGACATGATTTTAATTAATTTTTTCTATTTTTTCTATCACCTATTTTACTACTAACTTTGACCAGTTGTCATTTTTCGGGGTAAAATTTTTTTTTGCTCTTAATCTTGTATTGATCTAGTTTTATCTGTTATAATTGATAATGACTTCGGACTTATGCAATCGTGACGCTCAAACCTTGTCAGGACTGGAAGGTAGCAGCAATAAGAGATGCTTATGATGGGCGTAGGCTTCGGGGTCACACAAAATTTACACTTCGTTGTTACTTTACTATCTCTACGGGTAAATTTCGGTAAACACTAGAGCCTCCCACTTGTCTTATATCGACTTCCAAAACTGAATTTCGAGCATTAACAGGCATAAAACTCCCTAATTCTATAACTATTAACACTAAACACACTGCAATAATCGTTAATATCGTATTTGTATAGTTAGTTATTTTCATAATCTGTTTCATTTGAAAAAGAAGAAAAATCTCTTTAAAACCAGTTTAAGTTAATTTTTCTAGTCTTTTTCTTTTATATTTTAGTTTTTACCTTAAGAAAATTTAATCAGTTGTTTAACGATTTCTTTAGCTGAATCTATGTTTAAGGGTTTATTACCGTTAGTGATAATTTGTCTTCCAATTACGTTCATACCGATATATGATAATTGATTCCGCATTGCTAGTAAAACATATTGCCCACCACCACCGCTATAGGTAGCGATTATTGCAGGTTTACCGTTAAAACATCCTCGCCAATCATCACCACTAACACTTAACCAAGCGATGGCATTATTTAAGGTGGGCGGAATACTGCCGTTGTATTCTGGTGCAACAAAAATCATTCCTTCAGTGTCGATGATAGTTTTTGCTAATAGTTTTATTTTTTCTGGAATACCATATTCTGCTTGAAATTTAGGAGTATAAAGAGGTAAATCTTCTTCTACTAAATCAATAATTTGACTGTTTTGTCCCATATCTGAGACAATTTGATTGAGTTGTTGTGCTAGTTTGAGATTATGATTATTACTAGCGACAAGGATAGAAATTTTCATGGTAGCAATTAATGGTTTTTTTGATGAGACTTAAATTATAATTGATCTTTCGTAACCCGTTTTTCTTAATTATTGTGTCTGTCAACAATCCTAATTTATTAATCGCCGCCAGTGGCACAGGAGGGCATTTATTTCCTGCTTTAGCTGTGGCTCAACAATTACCAGATTATAACATCTCGTGGTTAGGTGTCCCTCATCGTCTCGAAACTTCTTTAGTGCCTCAATCTTTCCCTTTATTTACCGTTGATATTGATGGTTTTCAAACTAGCTTCGGTGTTAAAACTATCTTTGTAATGTTTAAAATGATTACGGCGATCGCCAAAACTTATCAACTAATAAAATCAAAGAAAATTGACATAGTTTTTACTACGGGAGGATATATCGCTGCCCCTGCCATAATTGGAGCAAAATTAGCCAAAATTCCCGTTATTTTACATGAATCTAACTATATACCGGGGAAAGTGACTAAATTGTTTGGCAGTTGGTGTGAAGTTGTGGGTATTGGTTTTACAGGCACAAGTAAATATTTACCAAAAGTTAAAACTCAGTGGATAAGCACTCCTGTGAGGGAAGAATTTTTATCAGCACAAACATTAGAATTAGGTATCCCCGATGATATGCCTTTAATTGTAGCTGTAGGGGGTTCACAAGGGGCATTAGGGCTTAATAAATTAGTAAGACAGTCTGCACCTCTTTTACTGGAAGCGGGGGCTTATATAGTTCATTTAACGGGAAAACAAGACGAAGAAGTTGGGACATTTCACCATGATCATTATTTGGAAATGCCTTTTTATGATAACATGGCAGGGTTGCTACAAAGGGCAAATCTAGCTATAAGTAGATCTGGTGCTGGTACATTAACAGAATTAGCCATCACAAAAACTCCTTCTATATTAATACCTTATCCTTTTGCCGCCGAAGATCATCAATTTTATAACGGGCAAGAGTTTGTCAATGGCGGGGCTTCATTGCTTTTTAGACAAGATAAATTAACGGCAGATTTATTAACAAAAACAGTATTAGATTTATTAAATAATTCCGATAAATTAAAAAATATGGGGGAAAAAGCTGGGGATTTAGCATTAAAAGATAGTGCGAAAATTTTAGCAGATATTATTAAAAAATTATCAAGATAACTGATATATATTATTTTAAATTATTAGATTTTGACTTAATTAAATAATGAGTTAAAGATCCTAAAATTTGATATTCCCAACAAAAAATAGAATAACCATAACCGAATTTTTCGGCTACTGCTATTTGTTTTTGTATTTCTTCAGGATGTAAGAAATTATCGAAATTTCCTGCAAAAATACCGATACCAACGGGAATATTATCCGGTAAATAATTAATTTTTGATGTAGTAATTGCTTGTTTTACTTGAGCAGAATTAGGGCGATAAATTTGGATAACAACTTCATCAATATAACCTTTTTTTGCCCACTTTAACCAGTCTTGATTATACTTATTTAATGAAAAATTATAAGGATTTGGAGATAAACTTAAGATCATTTTTGGGTTAATTTCCTTGAGATGTTGCCTTACTTTTGCTGTAAGTTTTGTCATGGCTTGAGTTTTATTCCCAAATTCCGAAGGTGTTGACCAATGATCATCTAACTGAATCCCTGTTATATTATATTGAGCCACTTCTGAAATTATAGCTAAAATATATTTTTGTACTTCTGGATGTTCAGGATTTAGCCAAACAAAACCATTAATGATAGTTTTCCCTGAATCAGTTTTTACTAAGTATTCTGGATGTTTTAAGGCAATTTCATCTTGAGGAGATAGCATCAAACCGTATTCTAACCAAGCATATAATTTTAAATCTTGTCTTTTAGCTTCTTTTTCTGAGGCTTTTAAAACATTAGTAAAAGGTGGTACAAAAAAGAGAATACTTTTAACTTGTTTTGATGGATAAATTGTCCCTCCAAAGCCATAAGTACTTACATAAATTCGATTATATCCTGATAAAGCTAAATGATTAAAAACATTGTCTAATAAGCTAGTATGATGGAGAAAAGAAACTCCAGCATTTGTCATCCAAACTCCTCTAATTTCGTCATTTTTGTCACCATTATTTTTAAAACTAGAAACAGGTTTAAATATCAATAATAAAAATAAACTAAAAAAAGTTATAAATATATTTCTTTTATGGGAAAAAAGTTTTTTCCTTCCGCCACCACTCTTAATTGATAATTTTTTCTGCGCAGAAATTGCGTTTTTTTTATTCATATTAATTTTTATGGCATTTTCCATTAGTTGCTTTAACTGTGGGTAAGTAATACCAATTATTCTTTTCGTTTATTTTGGATTATTATGGATATATTCTAGAGTTTTATTCATTTAGAGCTATCACCCTATAAACTTAATTATTTCAGCTTATTTTCTATTTTGAGAAGTCTAATCAACTGATGGAAAAGAATTTGTCAATTTTTGGAGATGTCTAATTGTCTATTTTATTTCTTTGAGTCGTTATTGTTACTTTAGTTTTAGGATTTAAGTTCTAAGATAACACACAGTTATTACTTTTCTTGTCTTTTCCACAGGCACAAATAAAGTGTAAATGATTCAAGAAAATGAGCAAATTCCGATAAAATGGAGAGTTGTTAATTAAATAAATATTAGAAATTACCATGGAAGTAGGACAAAAAGTTAAAATTTGTCGTTTAAAAGAGAAAGTATCGCCTGAAATTATAGAAAAAGCACAACAAGGACAACAAGGTGTAATTAAATCTTTCAAAATGACTGATGGTAGCGGTATCGGTGTATTTGTACAATTTTCTGATGCTACCACTAACTGGTTTTTTGAAGATGAAATCCAAGTTGTAAGTTAGAAATTTGCAATCTGTCGGGGTGAATTGGTTTCACCCAAATAATAGTTATTAGAAATCACGGACACTTTAACTCTTTATTTTTGATACATTGATACCGTCAATTAACTATTGTTACCTTTAAAACTTATAAAAATAAATAATTTTTTCTTAAAATTTCTGAATTTTTGCATAAAATCTTAAAACGAGACTGATAAATAAATAAGGAGATTTTTGCAAAGCAGATTAGTTAATAAAATAATCTAAATTTGAAAAACTTATCTCTTGCAAATTTTACCTTCATTAAATTTACTTCGGAGTTGTTAATGAAAGAATCTCATGATTTAGATAAAGCACGTCAGGCGATCGCATGGATCATCAGTACTCGACCAGATTTAGTTCAAAAAGCCAAAGAAATAGGAGAGGGAAAAGTTCACCAATCTTCAGAAATAGAAAATCCTCCCTTGTGGAAAAAGGCGATTACAAAAATTAAAGAAATATGTGTAGTCGATCCGAAAGATTTACATGGACACGTTTACGTTACTAAAGGTTTACAAAAAAATTCAAAAATTACTGCTAATACAATCACCTTAAGTAATGTTTTAGACGCAGGATTTAACTTTCCTCTTTTTTACTTCTGTTTTCAAGGAATGAATCCTGTAATTGCTTTCATTATCGCTTTAACCTCCACTGGGTTTGTGTTTGCTTCAGGGAATGAATTAGGTGCAGCAGTAGCCAGAAATAAGCCAAGTAACCGTAGTTGGTCAATTTGGGCTTGTTTGGGCTTAATTAGTCTTAATGTATTGCAAACGGGTGCAACGGGAGTCGGTATCGAATTAATTAATAATCGGGCAGAATTAGAAGAAATTTACAGCTCAAAAATAGCTAATCAATATTTAGAAAAAAAACAGCGAAAAATAGCAGATTTATCAACCATTAAAGATCCGATATATCAAACAGTACAACAAAAATGCCAAGAAGGAGAAGCAAAATTAAATAGTTTATCTCGGAGTAATCCCCTTTGGAATACCTATTATGTTCGTTTGTATGGTTTATTTGACGAAAGAAGTAGCAACTGGGAAAAAATGCCCTATCAACAATTACCAGTATGTCGGCAAGTTACCCGTCTTGAAGATGAAAATAACCTAAAATATCAAAAAGCCTTTAACGAATATCAATTTTTATTAACGGCGCGTACCGATGGAGGATCTGATTTACAATTCTTGAAAAATCATGCCCAGAGTGCATTTGAGCAACATTTTAATAGTGAAGGGCAAATGAAATCAGGACCAATTTTAGTAGGTTTAGCTACCACTCAAGTATATACTAAATTATTTAATGGTAAATGGTCAGAATTAGGATTATCTTTATTTATCTTTGCTATCTCTGGAATTACTAGCATTGCAGCTTGTACTATGGCTATTACTCACGCTTTAAATAAAGACATCAAATTATCCTATGACGAAGAGTTAGAAAAAGAGATACATAATTATTTTTATAGTTTACGCCTTGCTTTAATGGAAGCACAAAAACAAGATACCTCTTTTTTCCCCAACCTTGACACAGACTTAGAAACCACAAAAACTATATTAGAAGAAACCCTAGAAAATGAAACCTCTGAAACTGACAGCTTTGGAAAACCTTATTCTGTTGAATCTTTACCAACATACGATGAAGAATACAGGATTGATTGATTTACATGATATTGATGTGTTAGTTAATCGTTATAAGGCAGGAGAAAGAAATTTAACGGTGATTCCTTCTTTTAAAGAAAATAAACCTTCCGTATCTTTATCATCTAGTGATACTCTTATCAAATCTAATGACGAGGAAAATAATGTTTTATCAGAAAATAATCAAAATTTAAACCCTGAAATTACACCCGAAAATAATCATCAAAATTTGAGTCAGCATAATCATCTTGAAACTTCAACTAACTATCAAAATTTTAGCCAAGATAATGATACTCAAAATCTCAACGTTAATTTTATTGATGAATCACAAAATATTGTTCTTGACAAAGAAATACCTCTGAATAAATCAGAAAAAATTAATGAGAATCAGATAGAAAAATATTCAGAAAAAATAACTTTTGATTTGGCAAGAATAATTTTAGAATTGCATTTAGAAGAAATAGCAGAAAACTTAGTAAATCCATCTAATAAAGCCTTAAATCCTGCTTTACAACCTAATTTTAAAATGTTTAAAAAATAATAAATATAAGATATTAACTAACTTTAATAATTTGTCAATAATTATAATATTTCTGATAAAGTGGTTAAGATTATGTTAAACTAATTTTATTTAAAATTCTATTAATCATTACCGTAAATTAATTATAAAAATGGCTTTTATACTCACATTCTTAGGCAAAGGTGGCATTGGTTGCACTACAACAGCCATAGCATCGGCAAAAAAATACGCTAATCTAGGCAAAAAAGTCTTATTAGTAATCCAAGATTCTACACCCTCAATTCTTTTGCAAATAGGAGTTGAATTAAAATCTACTATCACAGAAATAAGCTCAAATTTAGACGCAATTCAGTTACAAAGCAGTCAATTATTAGAAAATAGTTGGGAAGAATTGAAAAAACTTGAAGCTAAATATTTGCGATCACCCGTACTAAATAATATATTTGCCCAAGAATTAGCATTATTACCCGGTATGGATGATGCTTTAGCTTTAAATTATCTCAGAGAACAAGACGAAACAGGAAAATATGACGTTATCATTTATGACGGAAAAAGTAGTCTTAACGTGATAAGAATGTTCGGCATTCCTGAAACTCTAAGTTGGTATATCAGAAGAATGCGAAATTTATTAGAAAATTCAGACATCGTTAAAACTTTATCCCCTTTCATCCAACCTGTCACTAGCGCTGTTTTAAATGTTTCTTGGAGTGCAGATAATTTTGCACAGCAACCTAGTAATGAAGCTAATCAAATATTAGATCAAGGAAAAAATGCTGTCAATGATCCTAGTCGAGTTGCGGCTTTTGTGATTACTAACTCTACTCCAGAAGCCATAGCAACGGCGCGATATTGGTGGGGAAGTGCGCAACAAGTGGGTTTAACCGTTGGCGGTGTGTTACTCAATCAAAGAGAAATCACCCCAGAAATTGAAACCGCCTTTAATCTTTTAACCATTAATTCGATTCCTAATATAGAATCTAATAACTTAGAAGAATTATCTGCCTCTTTACCTGATTTTCAAAAACAAGCCTTAAAAGCACCAAAACCCCTAACTATTGACACGAATAACCGAGAAGTTAGGCTCTTTTTGCCCGGATTTGACAAAAGACAGGTAAAATTAAGTCAATCTGGACCAGAATTAACTATAGCCGCTGGTGATCAAAGACGTAATATATTCTTACCATCGCCATTAAAAGGGCAATCCGTCAAAGGTGCAAAATTTCAAGACGCTTATTTAATTGTATCTTTGTAAAGTAGGGTGGGCATTGCCCACAAGGCATAATCTGTAAAGGTTTTAGGATTTATTAATATAATAATTATCTCGTTTTTTGCTATAAGTATTAAAGCATTTAGGAATTATATATTTTAAAATTAATAAAAATAATTAATAACCTTTGTTGCATGAGTGCCTTTGATAAAGTAAACATACAATTAATTTTATTTACTTACTTATTAACAATTATTTTGCCCTTTTATAATTAATAATTATTTTTGCAATTCTTCTAACTTAGCTAAAACTTCTGAAGAATGAATTGCAGGGCGCACCCCTAAAAATTGAGCCACTAAAACGCCATCAGGGTTAATAATATAACTATGACGCATCGATCTTCCACTTAACCACGAACCATAAGCCTTACTAACTTTACCATCGGTATCGGCTAACAGTGGAAATCTTAACCCTTCTTCATCGCAAAATTCTTGATGAGAATTAACATCATCGACGCTTATGCCAATAATTTCTGTATTGATAGCTTGATACTTAGGTAAATCTTGTTGAAATCTTTGGGCTTCGAGGGTGCATCCGGGAGTAAAATCTTGAGGATAAAAGTATAAAACAAGCCATTTACCTTGATAATCAGTCAAAGAAATATCACCATCTCCTGTATTTGTGGATAAAGTAAATTGTGGTGCTAGTTCATTTAAGGAAGGTTGTACACCTCCTAAAGCGAAAACAGGATTAATAAAATTAGAAGAAATCGTCATAATTATACTGAAGATAATTACAATTTTTACTAAATATTTAGACATTTTTATAATTAGTAATTAAATAATTTTTGCTGAAGATAAGTAACTATTTTATTCCATATTTATCAATAATTGTTAATTGTTAATTGTTAATTGTTGGTTCTTATTTATTCAACTATCCAAGGTTTACTAACATTTTCCCATGAAACTAATTCATCTTCTTTAAACCATAAAGCAATTTCTCTCTGTGCAGTTTCAATGGCATCTGAACCATGAATCAGATTTCTACCGATATTTACCCCATAATCACCTCTAATCGTACCGGGTTCTGCCGCTAAAGGATCAGTTGCACCGATAATTTTACGAGCAGAAGCCACAACTCCTTCTCCTTGCCATACCATCGCTACCACAGGAGAAGAAACGATAAAGTCAACTAAGCCACTGAAAAAAGGTCTTTCTTTATGTACATCATAATGTTGCTCTGCTAATTCCCGAGACACCGCCATTAATTTTAAGCCAACAAGAGTAAAACCTTTCGCCTCTAACCGTTTGATAACTTCGCCTACGAGGTTTCTTTGTACCCCATCAGGTTTCACCATTAAAAAAGTACGTTCCATATTTTTTGTTTATAAATGTTAAATTTTTGTTCCCTAAAAAAGATTAACCTAAGATGTGACTTTCAACAATTAGTATTTGCTTTATTCTTGCTCTAAAATTCTTTAACGATACCATTGACTATAAGGATTTTTCGCTAAATTAGAATTATAATAACGTCCATCGTCAGTAACTTCTTTTCCTATCCATTCAGGTAAAGTAACTTCTTGATTTTCTTTCTCTAACTCCACTTCCGCTAAAATTAAACCCTGATTCTCTCCTAAAAAATTATCAACTTCCCAAGTTAATTCATCTATTTTTACCTTATATCTGACTTTTTCAATTAATGGGCGATCACATAAAATATCTAACATTTCTGTTGCTTCATTGAAGGGTATTTTATATTCAAATTCAGATCTAACATTGCCTTTAGTTTTACCTTTTAAAGTCAAATAACCCTGATTACCCGCGATTCTAAGTCTAACAGTATTACCATTTTGAGTATAAATATAACCTTGACGATACAAAACACCATTATCAGGCCATGTCCATAAAGAATCATTAACTAAAAATTTACGTTCAATTTCTAAACCCATAATATTTAACTTGCCAAAAAATATTTTTTTACGTTATTATGAAATAGTGTGAAAAAATGGCGGCGTAGCCAAGTGGTAAGGCAAGGGTCTGCAAAACCTTCATCCCCCAGTTCAAATCTGGGCGTCGCCTTTTAAAAACTATACCTTATTTATTAGTCAGAGAGAAGTTGAAAGTAAAGATTTTAGTCTTTTTTCTTCTCCTGTTATAGTGTAATTAATTAACTATCATAATTAACTATTCTGTAATAATAATATAATGATCAATGAAAATACAACAAATAACAGAGAAAGTGATTGGTATTTAGGATTAACTTATTTGTTAGAAGGAGATGAATCATCTGCGGAAAATATTTGGATGTCTTTAATTTTTGATGATTTAGAAAATAGTGATAATTTAATCCAAGATTTACTATTATTTTTAGATACTAATGGTGTTAAACAATTAACTGAAAATAATATTGATAATGCCATTAAAATTTATCAAAAAATCAAAGAAATTAATCCTAATTGTTATCCTGTATCTTTGCAACTTAATATAATTATTAATCAATGGATAAATGAAGCGATCAATTTATCAAAAAAAATCAGTTTAACGAAGCAAAAAATAAATATAACTTAATTCTTAAATTGGATTATAGTAATAGTAATTTATGGCAAAATTTAGCCTTAGTTAATTATCACTTATTAGACTATAAAAATGCTTATGAAAATATTGTCAATAATAAATATCTAAAATAGTATTCTTTTTTGATAGTTTTTCAATTAATTATTAACTATAAATTTAATTTATTCATCTTCATAAATAACTCTCTCACATTGCATACTTTAGTTAAATGTAACAAAATATTACCAAACTCTAGGGGAAAAGTCGGCGATCGCCGTAAACTAAAAGAAAAGTAATTATTAAATCGAATTATAATATTAAACTATGTTTCCCATTAATCGTCCTCGTCGTTTGCGTCAAAATTCCCAACTTAGACGTATGGTACAAGAAACCGTATTAACTGCCAATGATTTAATTTATCCTCTTTTTGCTGTACCCGGAAATGCCATCGCCAAAGAAGTTAAATCCATGCCAGGGGTATATCAATTATCTGTCGATAAAATCGTTGAAGAAGCCAAAGAAGTTTATGATTTAGGTATTCCAGCTATTATTTTATTTGGGATTCCCACCGATAAAGATAACGATGCTACGGGTGCATGGCATGATTGCGGAATAGTACAAAAAGCAGCCACCGCCGTTAAACAAGCTGTACCAGATTTGATTGTGATTGCCGATACTTGTCTTTGTGAATATACTCCCCATGGACATTGTGGCTACTTAGAAGTAGGAGATTTAACTGGAAGAGTTTTAAATGATCCTACCCTAGAATTACTCAAAAAAACCGCTGTTTCTCAAGCCAACGCTGGTGCAGATATTATCGCTCCTTCAGGTATGATGGATGGTTTTGTTACCTCCATTCGTCAGGCTTTAGACGAGGCCGGTTTTGAAAATACCCCCATTCTTTCCTATGCCGCTAAATATGCTTCTGCCTATTATGGCCCTTTTCGTGATGCCGCCGAATCTGCTCCTAGTCATGGCGATCGCCGTACTTACCAGATGAACCCTGGAAATGTGATAGAAGCCTTAAAAGAAGTAGAATTAGACATAGCAGAAGGTGCAGATATGTTAATGGTGAAACCTGCTTTATCTTATATGGATGTAATTTGGCGAGTGAAAGAAATGACCAACTTACCCGTAGCAGCCTATAACGTCTCAGGAGAATATTCTATGGTAAAAGCCGCCGCCCTTAACGGTTGGATAGACGAAAAAAAAGTAACCATCGAAACCTTAACCAGTTTTAAACGTGCTGGGGCGGACTTAATCTTAACCTATCACGCAAAAGATGCAGTACGTTGGCTTAATCAAGTTAGTTTTTAAAAATTCAAGAATAATGGACAATTAAAAATTTTCCTCCTATCTCCTAACTTTAGACAGTATTAAAAAACACAAAAAGAAATTGTAACAAATTTTAACAAACTAACTATGAAACCCCAAAAAGATTTAATCTATAACCAATGAATTAATAATGAAACTCGGTTTAAAAATAAAAATAATCAATGAGTATAAAAGCAAGTGGCGGTAGTTCTTTAGCAAAACCGCAATTATACCAAACCGTTGCTGTCTCAACTATTATTCAAGCTGAACAGCAAGATCGCTTTCTCGATAACAACGAGTTAGGTGAATTAGACAACTATTTTAAATCTGGAGCAAAAAGACTAGAAATTGCTCAAGTTTTGACCGACAACTCAGATCTAATCGTCTCTCGTGCGGCTAATCGCATTTTCACGGGGGGATCTCCCATGTCTTTCTTGGAAAAACCCCCCGTAGAAGAACCAGCCTTAGTTGGAGTTGGTGGCGGTGGTTTTGGATTACCAGCAGATATAAAAGCAGCACAACAATCAATCCAAACTTTTGTGGATGCTGGAAAAGGTAGCAATGAAGGAGGCGGTTTATTAGGCGGTATATTATCAGTATTTACTAACCCCGGTATTGGTAAAATTCCTGCTGGTTTCCGTACCATCAATATCGCTCGGTATGGTCCTAGTAACATGGCGAAATCCTTACGGGATATGTCATGGTTTTTACGTTATGTTAGCTATGCTGTAGTGGCTGGTGATCCTAACATTCTAGTGGTTAATACCAGAGGATTAAGAGAAGTTTTAGAAAATGCTTGTTCTATTGACGCTACTATTGTAGCTTTACTAGAAATGCGAGTAGCTTCTATTAGTTACTTTAAAAACGATCTCGAAGCCAAAGAAATTTTAACTCAATATTTTGAAATTCTTACTAATGAGTTAAAAGCACCTACTCCTGCGACAAAAGTACGTCAACGTCCTTCTGATGATGCTCAAGGTTTAGAATTACCTCAAAGCTACTTTAATGCTTCTGAGCGTCGTCCTAAATTTGTGATGAAACCAGGATTATCGGCTTCGGAGAAAATTTCTGTAGTCAAAGCCGCTTATCGTCAAATTTTCGAGCGAGATATTACCCGTGCCTACTCTCAATCTATTTCTTACCTTGAGTCTCAGGTGAAAAATGGGGATATTTCCATGAAGGAATTTGTTCGCCGTTTAGCAAAATCTCCTTTATATCGTCAGCAATTTTTTGAGCCTTTCATTAATTCTCGTGCATTAGAATTGGCTTTCCGTCACATTTTAGGGCGTGGACCATCTTCTCGAGAAGAAGTACAAAAATACTTTTCTATTGTATCTAATGGTGGCTTAAATGCCTTAGTTGATGCTTTAGTTGATTCTCAAGAATATTCCGATTACTTTGGTGAAGAAACTGTACCCTACCTTCGTGGTTTGGGAGTTGAAGCTCAAGAATGTCGTAACTGGGGTATGCAACAAGATCTGTTTAGCTACAGCGCACCCTTCCGCAAAGTACCTCAATTTGTGACTACTTTTGCGAAATACGATCGCCCCTTACCAGATCAGCACGTTTATGGTTCAGGAAATGATCCTTTAGAAATCCAATTTGGAGCGATTTTCCCGAAAGAAACTCGTAATCCTAGCAGTGCTCCTGCACCTTTTAGCAAAGATACTAAACGGATTTTAATTCATCGTGGACCGGGTATTAACAATCAAAATAGTAATCCTAAAGCAGTGGGAACTTATCCCGGCACATTGGGGGCAAAAGTAGTTCGTTTAAATAACCAGTTACCCGGTGCTAGTAACGGTTTAGGAGTTAAATTCGGTGAAAGTTCTACTCAAGCGGTAATTCGTGCGGCTTATCGTCAAGTTTTCGGCCGTGATGTTTATGAAGGACAAAGATTAAAAGTAGCAGAAATTAAACTCGAAAATGGTGACATCAGTCTTCGTGACTTTATCCGTATGTTAGCCAAATCTGAGATTTTCTTAAAAACTTACTGGACTCCTTTCTATGTTTGTAAAGCCATCGAATTCATTCACCGTCGTTTATTAGGTCGCCCAACCTACGGACGTAGTGAAATGAATAAATACTTTGATCTTGCATCCAAAAAAGGTTTCTATGCTTTAGTTGATGCCTTTATCGATAGCCCTGAATATAATCAAGCCTTTGGGGAAGATACTGTACCTTACGAGCGTTATGTTACCCCTAACGGGCTACAAATGCGCAATGCAAGAGTCGGTACATTAAGAGAAGACATCGGGCAAAGAGTTGATGTAGAAACTACTCCAAGATTTATTGAATTAGGACAAGTTTCTTCCTCTCGTGGTGAACATGAAGTTAAAAACCGTGTAAATCAAGGGGTTACAGTTCAAAGAGAGCAAACTAAAGTCTTTAAACTCACCAATAACTATGACAAAGTAGCAGTTAAAAACCTTATTCGTGCCGCTTATCGTCAAGTTTTCGAGCGTGATGTTGAACCTTATACCATTAGTGCTAACTTTACTAATCTTGAAAGTAAACTCAGCAACGGTGAAATTAGCGTTAAAGAGTTTATTGAAGGTTTAGGTACTTCTGAATTATATTTGAAAGAGTTTTATGCACCTTTCCCTAATACTAAAGTAATTGAATTAGGTACAAAACATTTCTTAGGCAGAGCGCCTGTTAATCAGAAAGAAATTCAGCACTATAACCGCATTTTGGCAAGTCAAGGTATTCGTGCCTTTATCAGCGCCTTAGTGGGTAGTATGGAATATGCTCAAGTATTTGGTGAAGATACCGTGCCTTATCGCCGTTTCCCCACCTTACCTGCTGCTAACTTCCCCAATACTGAAAGACTTTATAACAAGTTAACTAAACAGGATAACGAGTTAGTTGTGCCTAGTTTTAAACCCGTTGTTTAATTAATTTACTTTTTCCTAATCCCAATTCTGGGGAATCAGAATAAATACTTAAAATAAAGAGAAGTCGGGACATTATATCTCGGCTTCTTTTTTTTGATGTAAGCACTCAGCAATTTAATACAATTAAAGTTTATAATGATAGATTATGGCTATAAATTGACGAAAATACTCACATAGAAAAAATAATAAATCTTATGCAAAAACAAGATTTGACAAATAGAGAATTAGCCGAATATTTAAAAGAAAAATATCAAATTAATTTTAATATTTCACAGGAGTTGTCTTAATCAGAAAAAGAAGAAATAATAAAGTTAATTAAAGAAAATGAGTGCATAGAAAAATTGATAAATACTTTCGTTATTAAAAATAAAGATTTAGGTAATAATAATCGCCAATTCGGAAGACAAAGAGAACAAGCTAAAAGAGATTTAGTAGAAACAGCAGAAAAAAATGATGAATTAAATAATGAGTTATCTTTAATACGCTTTGAGTTAAAAGAAATGAGAAAAATGTTAACTAATGTACTAGAAATAACCTTAGAAAAATTAATGAAAAATATGTTTACTAGAAGTGAAATTATTATCATTTTTAAAGAACTAATTAATGCCGTAAATATCAAAGAAAAAGTTAAATAAAATGAATATAAATAATTTTAAAAAGTTTGTTTATCAATTCATAAATACTAAAAATACAAAAGAACTAAAAAAAGTAAAACCTGACTTAGTAAAAGGTAAAGACTTGAGAAAAAAATCTAGTTGGATTTCTATTTATAACGCTCTTAAATTAATTAATGATTTTCAAGAAGAACAAATTACTAATAATATTAGAGATAACTATGGTTTTCAAGAATTAAATATCAATTCTTCTTTATCTGAAATCTTAAATAGTATTAAAGCCGTTAGTAAATTAAATGAAGACATAGAAGAAAGTCTTATTCTCCTTGAACAAAAATCTCTAAAAAATAAGATATAACATCATGGAAGATGATTTACAGAATTTAATCAATGATATAAAAAATACTGGGAAAAAAATCAAGCAAGTTAACAAAAAAATTAATTCTTTATATCAAATTCAACGAATAGAAAAAGTTACTAACGGTTATGAAGTTTGGAGATTTCAGGAGAATGGAGGAGTAAAATTAGTAAAAGAACAATTAATTATATTAAATTTTGAATGTTCTGTTTGTGGTGTTAAATTGACAGAAAAAGAGACTACAATAGATCATTTAAAACCTAAATATAAGTATTTAGGAAATGCACTTTCTACCGATAATATGTTAATAATGTGCCGTTCTTGTAATGGAGGAAAAGCAACTAAAGAATTAAAATCTTGGTATCAAAATTTACCTTCTACTTGGCAAAAACGATTATATGAAGCAATTAAAAAAATTCATGGTTATAGTAAATTAATCGAATTAGGATTACAAAATATTAAATCAAAATAACAAACTATTTTTAATTTATACTCATAAAAATGTCTAAATATTCTTCTTCTGTTAACCTTGTTTCTTCTAAGGTTTTTTTCATAATTAAATCCATTTTTTCTTTTGCTTTTTTCACCTTATCATAATCAATCATAGGATAATATATACCTAAAATTTTTCCTTTTACTCCGATAACCATTTCCAAATTTTATATGCACCAAAACCAATTGCCCCAGCAGTGACGGCAGGTGCAGCAACAGTCACAGCAACCCCCGCTACCATACCACCACCAATAACACTTCCCACTGCCGCTAATCCGGAGGTAATTCCTGCGGCACTTAATCCAGCAACACTTCCACTAGCAGCGATCGCACCGACAGCTCCAGCCGTTCCAGCTACTGCACCCACTGTTGTTATATCTCGCCCTCTTTTACGAGCTTCTCTTTCTTTTGGTGGTAAAGTTTCATCATCTTTTAAAACTTGATCCATTGCGACTTTTGCTATTGCCGCAGGTGCAGCACCTAATACTCCAACACCTGCAACTGCACCTCCTCCAACAACTCCTCCGACAGTAGCCAGTCCAGACATAATACCAGCACCACTAAATCCTGCGGCAGCACCGGTACCCGCAACTACTCCAATACCAGTAGCAACGGCAACACCACTAGCTGAAGCGCCAGATCCGACTGCCTTGACATTTTTCACTTGTTCACTATGTTTTATTCCTGTCTTACAATAAGTCGCTAAATGTTCACAGTTATTAGTAAATAAATTGTAATTTTCTTGACCGAGCATTTTTCTAGCTCTATCAATTACAATATTCGCACAATCACATTTTCCATATGGCTTAACAGATACTTTTCTATTGGCATAAAAATCATTTAATGTAGTAATTGTCACAATACATTTATCTTTGCTACCTTGTTTTTTCCCAAACTCAATAACTAAGGCGTTTCCACAATCAATACCATGATGAGTGATAGGAAAACCATTGAAGAAAAAACTATAATATAAATGATCGCCCTTTGCCATATCTTTTTCCCTAAATTTATATTCTAATAATTATTGTATTCTTATTTTTATTAAATTTTATCAAAAGTTGATTACTTATTACTTATTGTATTCTATTTAATTCGCACAAGCCGTACATTCTTCCTTAAAAGAATCTCGTTGCACAATACGCACATAGTAAACTGCTTTACAACCTTTTTCCCATGAAAGCAATAATGTATCATAAATGTCTTTAGCTTTTAACGCTCTTTCAGGTTCGTCAGTGAAATATACTCCTTCATTGAGATTAAAAAGTAACTCCATTGAAATTCCTGTATCTATCCATTTTTGAATGACAGCGATCGCCTTTACCACTTCATCCTGATTGAGGTGCTTATTTTCCTGATAAAACCACTGTTTATCACTAATAAAAGGAGGTGCAATGGGTACAGTACCTTTAGCCCATTTATCATAGAAAAAACGACTATAAACAGGCAATACACTAGCGGTACAACCTTGTACTAAAGATGATGAAGTATTAGGAGCTATAGCAGTAATATGAGAGTTACGAATACCGAATTTTTGAATATCTTGGGATAATTGTTGCCAACGGGGTTTATTATAAGCATTTTCCTCAAACCATTCTACGGGTTGACAACCGATTAATAAGCCTTTACTCCAATCGCTACCATCAAAGGCTGGATAAGCACCCCTCTCCCTAGATAATTCCATAGAAGCATGAGTACAATAATAACCAATATCTTCAAATAAATTACTGATGTGGGAGAGATTACTATATCTTAGATTTCGTTTTGCTAACCAATCAGCCAGTCCCATTGCACCGACTCCGATGGTGCGATAGCGATTATTATGGGCTGCCGCATCGACAAAAGGCGGTAAAGTAATTTCGATGGTATTATCTAAAATTCTTACAGCTAAAGTGCAAGTCGTCTCCATTTCTTCTTCTTCTAAATTAGCAAGGTTAAGAGAGACTAAATTACAGCAGTGAGCATATTTATCAGGCGTAACATTCGAGAATGACTCTGTACATAAATTTACTCCCGGTATATAACCATCATGTTTATTGGGATTAGCTTTGTTGATAGTATCTTTAAAGGCAAGATAAGGCATTCCTGTTTCTACTTGCGCCCTCATGATATGTTTGAATAATTCTCTGGCGTTGACTTTTTTATAGATTTTTATTTTCGTGTCAAGATTTGCTTCAATAATACTATAGGCTTTTTCAAATTCTGCTCCCCATAACGGTGGTAAATCAATATTTAAAGCATTTTTAACTTCATAAGGATCAATTAAAGTCCATTCTTGCTTATGCTTAACTCGGCGCATAAATTCATCAACTAAAATAAGCTGAGGAAATACATCATAAGCCTTACGACGTTGATCACCATTTTCTGTTTGCATCTCCAAAAATTCTGGTACATCGAGATGCCATATATCTAAACCTACAGTCACAGCACCTGCTCGTCTTCCTCCCTGATTTACGGCTATAGCGGTATCATTAAGGAGTTTGATCCAAGGTATCACCCCCCCTGATGCGTTCTTTTTACCCATAACGGAGCTTCCTGTAGCCCTAATTCTGGAGACATTTACCCCTACTCCTCCCCCGTTTTTAGAAATTCTAGCAGTATTAGTAATTTCTTGAAAAATACTTTCTAAGTTATCATCAATACTCACAATAAAACAGCTAGTTAATGAGCCGTTTGGCACTCTTAAATTTGCTAAAATAGGTGTTGCTAAAGAAATACGACGGGATGCGATCGCCTGATAAAATTGACGAGCGTAAGTTAATCTCACCTCTGGAGTTTCCACCATCGCTAATAATAAACTACAGGTAAGAAAGGCTTCTTGAGGTAATTCTTGAGGCAAAAGATAACGACTGCTTAACAAGACGACTCCAGCATAATCATAATCTAAATCCCAGTCTGGATTAATCCAACTATTGGCAATTTCTAATTCTTCTGGGGAATAGGTTAAGATTCGAGCATCGTATTTACCTTCTTTAACAAAATTAGCCACTGTTTGAGGGTAGTTACCATAGTTATAACCCCTCGTGGCTAGGGTATCTTTCCATAAACTCCAAGTATGTAATCGCCCTGCTACATAACGCCAGTCAGGTTCTTCTAAGTTACACATTTCTAAGGCACAATTGATTAAATTGTCTTGAATATCTCTAGTAGTGATACCGTCACGCAGACGAGTTTTTAAACCAGATTCTAAGGCAATAGAATTGACATCTTTTCCATTACAAGCCCAGTTGACTACTTTTCTGATTTTACTAATATCAAGAGGTGCTGATTTTCCATTGCGCTTTATTACTTCGATACTCTTTGTAGAGCTACTAAAATGCTCATTATAAGTCGTTGATGAATGGCTAGAGATCGTATTTTCTTGCATATCCAATAACATTGCTTCTGCCTCGCTTACTTTAAGTATTTCTACTCAAAAAAAATTTACTGCTGTTTAGTTCTTCTCTTTTATACCATACATATGGGGTAGTCTGCTCTCTCCATACACCATATATAAAATTTAGTCAATAAAGTTAAATGCTTATTTCAATAAATAATGATAAATACTACTATTTTTCAGGTTTCAGGTTTCAGGTTTCAGGTTTCAGGTTTTAAAGAATGAGTTTATAGACATCAAATTAGATAGTTTTTATTCTAGTTAAATTATTAGACTATTCCCCGTTTCCTTTCTTACTCCTTACTCCTTACTCCTTACTCCTTACTCCTTACTCCTTACTCCTTACTCCTTACTCCTTACTCCTTACTCCTTACTCCTTACTCCTTACTCCTTACTCCTTACTCCTTATTATTCCACTGGTTAGCAGCATCGGTAACGGCTTGTTCTACTGTCTTCTGTTTTAACATAGCACTTTGTAGATTTTCGTGAATAATTTTTTTCAATTCGTTAATATTTTTCACAGGAGGAATTAATATTTGTGCATCTTTTAGCTGTGTCGCACTAATTCTTCTAGCTTCGGTGACAATATCTTTATTACCATCTTTCTCTAAATTACTAATATAGTTTGCGATCGCCTGATTATGAGAAGGTAAGACATTGGCTTCTTGGGCAAATTTTAATTGATTATCACCGTTAGTAACAAATAAAGCATAATTAATCGCCTCTTTTGATTTAGTGGTATCTTTAGGAATAACTAAATTCATTACGGATACATTTTGTTTATTGGTTTTTCCTGTAATTTGAGAAGACACAGCAGATTGCTCATAAACAGTAGGCGCATTAGTGGCAATAGTTTTCAAAAATTCTGCACCAGTACCAATTAAAGCTAACTCCCCAGCCTGATATAATTCAATACCATGACGATGACCTTGAGTCATAATTTCTGGGGGTAATAAATCTTTTTGGTATAAATCTGTCCAATAACGAAAAACTGCAATACCTTCGGGAGTATTAAAACCAGCTTTACCTTCATTGTCTAATAAATTAGCTCCCATTTTCACAAAAGACTGTAAAATTTCGTTAGAGTCATTTGTCACTAAAGGTACAAAAAAAGCATATTTCCCTGTTTTACTTTTAATTTTCTCGGCGACGATGGCTAAATCTTCATAATTAGTAGGCGGTTGAGTAATACCAGCTTGTTTAAATAATTCTTGATTATAAACAGTAACGGTAGTAGTTAAATACCAAGGAATACCAAAAGTCATGGTTGTACATTTATCCTTTTCTTGACAAACTTCCATTTGATTCCCCTCCCAAATTTTTTCTAAATATTCACTTTTTACTTGGGGAGAAATTTCTGTATCTAAATTTAACCATGCGTTTCGACTAGCTAATTGAGAAGCAAAATCAGGATTCAGATTAACCACATCAGGCGCACTTTTAGCTGATACTGCCGTTAAAATTTTACTCTCCATGGCACTCCAAGGCACATCTACCCAACGAATTTGAGAAGGGGAATTGTCTTTTTCAAAACTTTGATTTAACTGGGTAAAATAAGCGGTAAACTGAGGCTGTAACTGCATTGTCCAAAACTCAATCTCGTTAGTCACAGACTTAGGGGTTGTACAACTAACTAATAATGTAATTAATAATCCTGAAATAAACCAACCAATATAGACAATGAAATTATGTTTATAGCTATGAGATGAGAAAAAAAACATTTATACTAATCCTAAATAATAGTCAATTTTTATCTGAGTAAACCATAAAATTATCAGTCAAGAGAGGAGACAGGAGATAGGAAGAGTATTGAATAATCTATCAACTCATTATTAAAAACCTGAAACTCGCACCCGACACCTGAAATCTGAAACCTAAAACCTGAAATCCAAAACCTGAAATCCAAAACTCTAAATTTCAATGCTGACAACTAAACTTTCGCAATATTTTGTAACAATATTAAATTAATAAGCAATACGAATTTTTTTATCAGTTCTTGAGTATGATTTAGATTAAATAATATTAGATTATAGTTTGTTTGTTTATCCTGTCAAAAAGTAAATAATGATCCGTTGTTTTAGATAGGGTAAGATATGTTTATTAAATCTTTATCTTATATCCGTAAATATACGGAAAAGGAGCTAAGAAAATGTTAGATTTTTTAACTAATTTGATCGGGGGAAAAAGTAGTGGCGTAGGAATAGAAATTAATCCTGACAAAATTACTTTAACTCAACTAACCAAAAAAGGACAGCAATATAAACTGTTAAAATACCACTCGATTGATGTCCCTGAAGACATTTTTCAAGAAGGACAAATCGTTGATTCTTCAGCATTAGCCGAATTAATTGATCAATTACTCAAAGAAGCGAAAGTTAAACCAAAACAAATCGCTACGGCAGTACCCATGAAAGAGTCTATTATTCGCATTATTCCTATTCCTGCGGAGTTAAATGATCAAGAATTGCGAGATATGGTATTAAATCATGAAGCGAGTCTTTATCTTCCTTATCCTAGAGAAGAAGTTGATATAGACTTTCAGAAATTAGGTTATTTTGTTGATGATGACGGTATTGAAAAAGTACAGGTTTTATTGGTAGCTACTCGCCGAGAAGTAACAGATTTATATCTTGAGACTTTTCAACAAGCTGGTTTAAAAATCAATGTCTTAGAAATTAATAGTTTTGCTTTAATTAGAACCATAAAAAAGCAGTTAAAACAATTTTCTTCCAGTGAAGCTGTGGTTTTAGTGGATATTGAATTTGATACTACCGAAATAGCTATTATTGTGGAAGGAGTACCTCAATTTTCTCGTACTATTCCCATTGGTACATATCAAATGCAAACCGCTTTAGCTCAAGCCATGAATTTACCAACATCTAAAAATACTGAATTACTACAAGAAATCACTATCCCCAATAATCCCGAACAAAGTACAACGAATACCACCAGTAGTCAAACATGGATTAATCCGGGTATGGACTCTTTATTAAGGGTTTTAGGTGAATTAGTGGATGAATTACGTCGTTCAATTAATTTTTATCTTAATCAAAGTGGTGACGTTGAAGTAGTACAATTACTGTTAGCAGGGCCAGGCTCTGGTTTATCTCAAATTGATGAGTTTTTCACCAAAAAATTAAGTCTTCCCGCCATGCAAATTGATCCTGTTTCTGCACTATCTTTAACTTTTAAAGAAGATTTATCGGTGATGCAAAGAGCTGGATTAGGTACAGTAATCGGTTTAGGTATGAGGATGATCTAATTATGTATAAAATTGATATTAATTTTTTAAAAGATCGTAAACTAGATACTTCTACTGTTGGTACTACTGCTTTTAGGAAAAAAACTGATACTCCTCTCATTGAAAAACTACCCATTTTGATTGGTGCTGGTGTTGCTGTCGCTT
The DNA here is from genome assembly GCF_041753295.1 of Geminocystis sp. Lineage (NCBI taxonomy): Bacteria > Bacillati > Cyanobacteriota > Cyanophyceae > Chroococcales > Geminocystaceae > Geminocystis > Geminocystis sp. The sequence continues at coordinate 12,427 of NZ_JBGSUU010000110.1, read as the reverse complement.
TTATTGCGGCTACTGGAGGCGCTTTATTTTTCTTAAATAATCAAAAAACTACCACCGCTAGTGCGATCGCCCAGTTAGATGCAGAAATTCAGCGTTTACAAGGACAAAATGCCCAAGTTAATGCTATTAAAACAGAAATCGATGGTGTTAATCGAGAAATTGGCATCCTTGCTAGTGTTTTTAATCAAATTAAACCTTGGTCAGCGATGTTGTCAGAAATTGGCAGTGTTACACCTCCTTCGGTTCAAATTCAGTCTATTTCGCAATCAGAAAATAAGATCTTAACCATTGCTGGTTATGCTGATTCCTATGACAATGTTAACGACTTTGTTTTAACTCTCAAAAATTCTCGTTTTCTCGATGGCGAACAAACTAAACTGACAACTACCAGTCTTGCAGATAATCCTAGTCAAATAATTTCCAATCGACAACAATTAATTGACGAAGTAAATGGTAATACCCCAACAGAAGGAGGAACGACAAATTCAGATCTCATAACATTACCTCAAGTAGTTTCTTATAGTATTACCGCTCAAATTAACGATAAACCATCGGAAGAATTACTTAATGTGCTTAATAGTAGAGGTGCTATTGGTCTTGTGTCAAGATTAACCAACTTACAGCGAAAAGGAGCGTTAAAATTAGAAGAAATAGCTAATACAACACCAACACCAACACCACCAACACCAACACCAGAAGGAGAAACTAAACCATGACAACATCTTTTACTACTTCCGATGAATTCGATCCCCAAGATGGTGATTTTGGCGATGATGGAGACTCTCCCAAAGCCTTTGGTATAACTTTTACCCCCAAAGTAACAGGCATTGCTATTGGCGTAGGTGGTTTTCTTATCGCAGGTTACTTGTTTTATAGTCAAGTACTTCCTGTATGGACGGAATTATCGGACTTAAACAAACAAAAACAGGAAAAACAAGCTCAATTAGAGCAAATTAATTCAGGGGAATTAGATCAAATTATTGCCAGTAAACAAAATGAATTAGATCAAGCTAAAATTCTCAAAGAAGATGTACTTAAACTTTTTGCCACAGATCAAAACTTAGAAACTTTATTGTTAGATGTTAATAACTTTACTAACTTTAATAATATTAAAATGACAAGTTATGTTCCTTCCGCAGAAAAAGAAAAAGTTGCTGATGATTCTTTAGGTTCTTTAGCTACTAATAATTTTCAAGTTAAAACTTATAATCTTGATTTAGAGGGTAACTTTACGCAATTACAGTTATTTTTACAAGATCTTGAAAGGTTACAACCTTTATTAGTTGTGCAAAATCTTAACACATCCACCATAGATCCAGCCAAATATTTACTAGAAAATAACCAATTAGTAACAGTAGGAAATCCTAAATTAAAAACAACTATCACTGTTAAGGCAGTCTTTCCTGACTTACAACCAGCAGCTCCACCACCACCAGCAGAAGGAGAAGCTAAAGGTAAAGACAAAGCACCTCCTGCCAAGTAAAAATAATAACCTTTGTGGTTATCCTTTGTTTTGTCAAACTATTTCATAATCAGACTATAAAAAAATTAAGTGTGTGTAGGAACAAATCCATGATCAAATTTTCTGTTAATCAAATCAAGTTTTTAAGTAGTACTGCTATTGTTCTTCTTTCTTCTCAGTCTTTAGCATTAGCAAATCCTAGTTTACATAAAAAACTAACTTTCAAAAAACAACCTCAATCTATTGCTCAATCTTTTCCTCCTAATCAAGATGTCTTATTTCCGAATCCGGGGATTAAAATTGATGGCAAACCCGTAGAAAATTCTCAACCTACACCTCCGCCTTTTTTACCCAGAGCCGTAGCTCCACCTGTAGGTGATATGTCAGTGTCCAATGTAAATAGTAGTACTCCTACGATCAACTTAGGTACAAATATTACTGTACCTCGTTTAGTTTTGAGAGATGCACCAGCTACCGAGGTATTAGCCTTATTAAGTCGTGCCGCAGGATATAACATTATCTTTACTGATAAAAGTACCGATGAAAAAACCACAAATACTGTATCTTTAGATTTAGAAAATGAACCAGTACAAGATGTTTTTAATAGTGTTTTGATGATTTCTGGTTTAAAAGCTAGTGTTCAAGGTAAAACTATTTTTGTAGGTAGTAAGTTACCTCCTTCGGTGAGAAATACCATTACTCGTAGTATTCGTTTAAATCAATATAGTGCGGTAGGAGCTGCTAGTTTTTTAAATAGTCAAGGGGCTCAAGGTAACATTGTTGAAGTTAAAGACGAAGAAAAAGATGGTAAAGTTACCAGAACTTTTGAAGTTAAAAAATTAGAAAGTGCGGAAAAAGATAACGAATATTTGGTATTAAAAGGTTTGACAGTTCATGCAGATCCTATTAATGATACTGTTACCCTTGTGGGTGATGCTAATTTAGTGCAAATGGCTACTTCTTTCTTAACTCAGTTAGATGTTCGTCGTCGTCAAGTAGCGGTTAACGTGAAAGTTGTTGACGTACAACTAGATCAAAGTGATAGTTTTGGATCTAGTTTCTCTTTTGGGATTAATGATACTGGAGTAGTTCAAGATGGCGGTGTGGGAGTAATTAACTTTGGTACAAATAATAGTAACGTAAGTTCCCAACAATTCAGAATTGATCCTGATGGTAATTTAACTCCTGCTTTTCAGGAAAATCGTAGTATTATAGACTCATTCAACAGAGATCTAGTTCAATCGATACAAAATGGGACAACTGAGTTAACCAGAGAGGTTATAAATAGTTTACTTTTACGATCTCCAGATGTCGATACCCTACCGTTAGGAACCCCCAATTCTGGACGTATTTCTCCCTTTGGTTCGACAGCAGATCCTACTCAACCGGGTAATGCCGCTCGTGTTACTCCGGGTAGTAATTTTAATGTCCCTCAAGCATTTTTAGCCCAAATTAGAGCTAATGTATCTTCAGGAAATGCCAAAATTTTAACTGATCCTACTTTAGTGGTACAAGAAGGTCAAGTAGGATCGGTAGAATTAATCCAAAACGTTGTAACTAGCATAAATACTTCCATTGATCAATTAAGTGGTGTCAGAACGACAACTCCCGTTATTGAACCAGCTGGATTAGTATTAGGGGTACGCATTGACAAAATCGATGATAATGGTTTTATTAATTTACAAGTAAATCCTTCCATTAGCGCCCCTGGCCCCGCACAAGTTTTCAGTAGTGGTGACGGTGCAGATAACGTCATTACTCCCTTACAAAAAAGAACGGTATCTTCTGGTTTGATTCGTTTACGGGATGGACAAACTTTAATTTTATCAGGAATTATCTCTGATGGTGAAAGAACAAATATTTCTAAAGTGCCGATTTTAGGAGATTTACCCATTATTGGTAGTTTATTCCGCTCGACTATTAAAGATAAAGCTCGTTCAGAAGTAATTGTTATGCTTACACCTCAAGTTCTTAATGATTCCGAAGGTTCTAGTGGATTAGGTTATAATTACACTCCTTCTCGTGAAACAGGGAAATATTTGCGCGATCGTGGTTTAAATATACCTACTACTCCATACTAATTTATGCCTCTAAATCTGAGGCAGGAAACTTTTTTTGTAATACGCCCCTAAATCCCCAAATATGGGGACTTTTTTTCTGGAGGCGGTAATCAATTTATCTCTCTAAATCTAAAGGGGGAAGGCTTAGTTATTTCTAGCTTTATCGCAGACTAATAATGTTCCTGCACAAACACAAATAGGAATTACAATTAAATTAAATAAAGGAATACTAATCAAGGTTAAACAAATTAACCCAAATCCTGCGGTAGTGGGAAAACCTTGCCAAACAAATTTTAATTTTTCTCGAAAATGTAGGCGTTTTCTTTCTAAAATTGCGTCACAAAAATCTAAGCAAATAATAGTAGTAGTTAAAGTAAATCCGATGGTTAAAGAAACTAAGTTACCTATACTGGGAATTAAGTTAAACAGAAAAAAAGGAAGACTAACTATCACTATTAACAATAGTTTTTTTAGTTCAAATAAAATTGCTCTAAATATATCTTGGAATATACTTACTTCTATTATTTCTAGCTTTCCCGTGCGGAAAATTTCTAATTGTTCTGATAATTTACCATACCAAGGTGAGCCTAAAATTGAACCAAATTGGACAATAATAAAACCGATTATTATTAGTAATAAAATAAATAGAAATGCCTTTAATAAAAAACTAATAAAAAGTATTATATAAACTAAAAAATGTGACCATTCAGGTAGTTTATCTATGACTTTATCTACCCATAAAATTACATTATTAGTAATAGTATCAAAAAGTTTTAAACTAGGATTTAATAATAAAATATAAGTAGTTATTCCTGCCAAAAAATTGATGAGAATAGGAATAATTAAATATTTCCATAGTTTACGATTTTGTCCTAAAATTCTTATGGCTTGAAAAGGATAACTTACTCCCGTAAAAAAACCAAATCCTGTTAAAATCTGTTTACTCATAAATAAAAAAAGACTAAATCTTAATATAGAAATATATTTTATTACTTCAATAAATCATAGTGTGGTTATCACTATTTACTTTGAAGATATAATAATCAAAAGTTACATTATATTAAAGTTGAAGATATTTTTTTGAATACGGAGTAAATTAATCATAATGGAAAACAATACTTTATTTAGTATAATTCAAGAAGGGTTTAGAACTGCTATTGGTGCGACAACTTCGGCGGTGGAAACTTTACAAGATAATCAAAAACGTAGTCAAGTTTTATCAGATTTGAATGCACAATGGCAACAAAAATCAAAAGAATGGGAAGAAAAAGGTACTATAACTGAACAAGAAGCTAAAAAAATCATCGAACAATTTTTTAACGGTGTTAAATTTGATAGTAATAAATCTTATCAAGATATAGAGATTAATTCTGGGAATAAGAAAAATGATGACATTCAAGAACTTACAAAAGAAGTTATTAGTTTAAGAGAAGAATTAGAAAAACTAAATTTATCTCGTTAAAGATAATTGAGTGTTAAATATTTATTTTTGGGAGGGTTAATCATATTAACCCCTATATTTTAATCATTATCCCAGTTTTCTACTCCTAATAAATCCCCTATGCGATCGCGCAATAAATAATCTTTTTCTTCTAGTTGTTTTTCAATGGATAACCATTCTCTAGGGGGAATATAATTAGCAAGGCTGTAAATCCTTTGATTACGGCTAATTGTACCTCTTTCTAATAAGGCACGGATTTCGTCTCGAATCAACTCAATAGTGTTGCCATAATTGTAACCTGACAAAAAAGTATAAGTACTCATGTTTTTTTATAAATATTCACTCTGGTAAAAGAGCAACTAAAGTTTGTATCTTAAAATAATAGATTCTTCAGTTAAATTCTATACTGTTTGATTAAGAAACCGCAACAATTCCTTGACAAATACTTTCTAATAATAGTGATCGACACTGAATACAGGTTAAATCATTGCGTAATCTTAATAAATCTTCCTGTGTAAGAGAATAAAATATACCTTCTCCTACATTAATTTCAGACTTAATTTGACTATAAAAACCCCATAATTTTTGATTATTAAAAGCACTATTAATTATCCAAGGTTTTTGATTAATTGGAATTAAGTTTTTAAGATCTTTTTTTTCAAGATTTAACTCTCTTTCTAAAATTAAAAAAGCATTCTCTTCTAAAGTTATTTGAGGGTTAACTCTACCACCAGCAAAATCGAGAGTAACTTGATTAATACCATGACGATAAACGCAAGGAGGAAAAAATAATTGATTTTTATATTCAGTAATAATAATTAAAGAATCATCTTTTTCTACTCGCCAATAATCTAATATTTGTTCTTTATTATCCTTAACTTTTTCCCCAATTAATTTTAACCAAGGTGATTTTATTTCCACAAATTGACTGATAACTTCCCAATAATTATTGCTCATTTTATGTAGTAATTAAATTATCATATTTATTTTCTAGTAAATCTAAAACAACTATAGCAATCTTTAATTTATTGATAAGAAATAAAATAATCAGAAAACCTTTCCTATTTGTTTCTTTGTCTAAATCGGAAATCTTCGTTATAATATTATTGTTAATTTGTGCTACCTTAGCTCAATTGGCAGAGCAATTCATTCGTAATGAATAGGTTGTCGGTTCAATTCCGATAGGTAGCTTACATTAAAAATCTTTACTAGAATTAATTTCTCTATTGATTCTGAGATAATAATAATTCAGGTTTTTTAAAATTTTGTCACTGGGATAAATTTATAAAAATAGTACCTTTTCTGATGTCATTTTCCACTGAATCCATAGTAATAGTTAAAGATTTTAGATTATCAAATAATGGTTTAAAGGCTAATTCAGCAATTTTTATCACAGGAAATCTTTTAGTTATATAAGGTTTTAAAGGTTGCCATTGTAGATATAAATAACCATCATTATTGTTAGGTAAGGCTTGAATTATTGATTGAAAATTAGATGTTTCTAATAAATTATTTTCAGGATGATTTAAAGTATTACTTAAAACGTTGACTGAATTAGTTAAAATTTCGTAGGAATCTTTTTCAATATAGACTCCTTTCACTTGGGTTTCCACATTAGAAAAATTATTTTTAGAAGTTGTAACTAATTGTGTCCAAGCAGTAATTGTATTGTTATTTAAAGGTAATTTACCAACACTTAAGCCTCTATTTTTAGCAATATTATCTAAACTTTTGGTTAATGAATTTTCTTGAGTTTCATTGACAAATAACCAGTCTAATTCTTTAGTTGTTTCATTGATAGATAAAGATAACCCATATTCTTGGGTAACATAGGGAAAAATATTTTCAGCAAAATCAATTTTTAATGAGTCTTCTAAAGGATGAATGCCTTGATAAATTAATTGACATAAGGGGTTATTTTCTTTTAATCCTTGTTGGATAGATAGCCAAAATTTCTCTAAGTTTACTCCTGCCACTGCAAAAATACTATTATCAGAAATATAAGCTAGAGTTTGAGGAGGTTTTGTTAAACTCGGAAGTTGATTTTCTTCTTCATTAACTCCAAATAACGCTGTATGAGTTATTAATCCTTGAGGATTTAAACTTAGTGATAAAGTAAGACTTTGATTAATTAAAGAATTCTCTATATCTGGTTTATTCCCAATCCATGCGGAAGTCGAAGGTAAATTGACATAGGCAACGCTGACTTTTTCTTCTGTTAAAGAGGCGATCGCTTTCTGGTATGCTAAATTATGAGCTAAATTAAGATTAATAGCTTGAGCATTATTAATAGACTCTTTTAATACTTGTATATCATTAGCGAATAAGACGAAATCTCCTACTACGGCGGCGGCTACCTGTTTAATTGACGTATTAGCAACCGTTGGTTGTTGAAAAACTAAATTTACTCCTTTGTATTTATCAAAAATTAATTGTGCATTATTAGAAACAGCTTGTTTACCATAATAAGTTTGTAAAAATTCTCTTGCTAACTGAGGGGATTTATTTTTAGCAACTAATAAATATCCTGGAATTATGCCATTATCATTATTATGATCATAATCTAAAGAGGTTACGGCTAAAGTAATTTCATCTCCTAACCAGTTTTGTAAATCTTCCTTAGAATCCACTTGAGCTTGAGATAGTAAATTAGTTCTAAGTTGTTCAATAGCTTTTAAAATTCTTTTTTGTTCATCATTAGAAGGAAATAACTTAGTTATGATGCCTAATTCATTAGGATTAATCAATAAAGATACCATTAATGGCGCTTGTTTGGGAATAAATACCACCCCTTGAGGATTATTTTTAACTCCTCCCTTGACAATGTAATTGGGATATTTACCCATAAAAAACCATAAACCAAAAAAGGTAACAAGAATCACTCCTAATGCTACAATAAGGATCTTAGGTACAAAAGAATGAGATTTCATGGCAATATCAACACTAATTACTTTTGTTAATATATCACATGAGCAATTTTAAAATAGATAATTTTTTACCCTTAAGTAGTTAGATATTGCAACAACTCCAATTAAGATAAAATAAATTTGATCTCAATCATGACTATTCTTTCTTATGGAATCAATTATTTCCGTCTGTTTGCCTGAAAACTCTTATTCTATCTGCGTTACTAATAATGGATTATCGACTATCGGGGAGAAAGCAAAAACCTTAAATCTAGGTAAAAAAATCTTAATCATTTCCAATGCAGAAATTTTTGATTATTACGGTAACATAACGGTTAATTCACTAGAAAAAGCTGGTTTTACCGTCAATTATCATTTAATTCCTGCTGGAGAAAGTTATAAAACTCTTGATTCTATCTCCAAAATCTATGATACTGCACTTCAATTTAGATTAGAACGTAACTCAACAATGTTAGCATTAGGCGGTGGTGTTGTAGGGGATATGACGGGATTTGCTGCGGCGACTTGGTTAAGAGGGATTAATTTTATTCAAATTCCTACTTCTTTGTTAGGGATGGTGGATGCTTCTGTAGGGGGAAAAACAGGGGTTAATCATCCTCAAGGAAAAAATCTTATTGGCGCTTTTTATCAACCGAAATTAGTTTTAATCGATTCTAGTGTTTTAAAAACATTGCCTGATAGAGAGTTTAAGGCTGGAATGGCGGAGGTTATTAAATATGGAGTGATTTGGGATAAAACTCTTTTTGAGCGTTTAGAATTAGCAAATAACCTTAATAGCTTAAATAATTTAGAGGATGATCTATTAACTGAAATTTTAACTCGTTCTTGTCAAGCAAAAGCGGATGTTGTTTCTCAAGATGAAAAAGAAGGAGGATTACGCGCTATTCTCAATTATGGTCACACTATTGGTCATGTCGTAGAAAGTTTAACTAATTATAATACTTTTGTTCACGGAGAAGCGGTGGCAATTGGGATGGTGGCGGCTGGTAAAATTGCTTTAGAGATGAATTTATGGACATCAGAAGAAAGTCAAAGACAGTATAATTTAATTGAAAAAGCTGGATTACCCACGAAAATCCCCGATTATCTTGATGTAGATATGGCGATTGCATCTTTACAAATGGATAAGAAAGTGAAAGGAGGAAAAGTTCGTTTTATTTTACCTGAAAAAATTGGTAAGGTAATAATTACAGATCAAGTTGATAGTAATTTATTACAGAAAGTTTTAATAAATAATTAGTAAATTATTCCATGGAATTAATTTTTTCTAATTAATGTTTATAAGCACCAACTTCAGGGAAAAAAGGGGTTATTTCTTGGTGAATATTTAACCCTAATTTAACAATCATAGATTCCAAGACATAATCAGGAGAAAAACGTAGATAATCTTCCCCTATTTCTAAACTAACATGACGATTTCCTAAATGATAAGCTGCTTTTAATAAACTTAATTTAGAGTTAGATTTAACCGTAATAACTACTTCTGATTTAGCTTGAATTTCTACAAAAAAATCTTCTTTATCATTAGTTAATATATCACCTGATTTTAAAATATTTCCCCTATTCAAATTTAATTTAAGTAGTTTAATATCTTGATTATTAGACTCTTTAATAGAAATTGTATGTTTGATTTTTAGTCTTTCTTCCGCCGTCAAAAAAATAGTTAAATTAGGTTTATTATTTGGGGAAAAAGTCAATTTTTTAGTAAGAATAATCATAGTCAATATTAACGAATAGGATTATGTACTGTAACTAATTTTGTGCCATCGGGAAAAGTTGCTTCTACTTGCACGTCTTCAATCATCTCTGGAATACCCGACATAACATCATTTCTGGTTAATAAAGTTGTGCCATAATTCATTAAATCCGCTACAGTTTGCCCCTCCCTCGCACCTTCTAAAATGGCTGCAGAAATATAAGCAATAGCTTCAGGATAATTCAGTTTTAAACCTTTTTCTTTGCGTCTTTCGGCTAATAAACCAGCAGTAAAAATTAATAATTTATCTTTTTCTTGGGGGGATAGTTGCATTTTTTTAAAAGTACCTAAATTTTCTTAAAATATTTATTTGATCAATCAAAAATTTATTCTTTCTTTGATGTCATTAAGTTATTTTATTATATAATTAGATTATTAGTTTTATTTTTATTTATTAATTATGATACCCGGAGAATTTTTTACCCAAGAGGGTGTAATTGAATTAAATCAAGGAAGGGAAACTTTACAAATTACTGTAGCTAATACAGGCGATCGCCCTATTCAAATTGGTTCACATTTTCCCTTTTCAAAAGTTAACAAATCATTACATTTTAACCGAGAAAAAACTATCAATATGAGGTTAAATATCCCAGCAGGTACAGCTATTCGTTTTGAACCGGGAGACGAAAAAGAGATAGAATTAGTCAAGATAAAACCCACAATTAATTAGCCGTTATCTTACTTAAAAATTGGGAATTTTCCTCCCGAAAACAAATAGCGCAACAACCCCAACGTTTTAATTCTCCTTCAGGACAAGAAGTTTCACAACGAGGACAAGTTTTCCAAGTTAATGCTCTTTTTTTGATAGTTTCTAACCATGACTGTAATACTTCTTGAGAGTTATCTACGGTAGAGATATTGACAGAAGACTCAGAAATTATGGTGCTAGGATGTATTTTATTATCATCTTCCTCCTCCATGAAAATGAGATGATTTTGATACCACTGCGCCGAAGCAAAACGTAAATCTTTAATGGGTGATTCCACACGACGATTAATTTTAGTAAGTAAACTACGTCTTTGTAAGTTTAAATCCTGTGCCCAAGCTGAACTAGATGTAGCAATATTTAATACTTCATCTCGAAAATAAATAGGACGAGTATGTTTTATTACTCTAGGATTATTTATTTGATGCCAACATTTCGCTAATTCATGGTATCTTCTTTGTTTATCCCATTGTGGTTGAGATAAAATTTGCTTTAATAAGTTATCTAAACAATAAAGTGTCATTAATTTATGAGTCAAATAGTAACATCAGTTCATCCGCAAATAAAAAAAATTATTCAAAACCTTGATTTAGACTTAGGTTTAGAGTTGAATAGATATGAAAAAAGTCATAAGGAAGAATCTGTATTAATTCCTGATTTAATTATAGAACAACCTATCACAACACCAAAATATCAAGAATATAATTCTGCTTTAGTTTATAACCCTGATATTTTTCAACCTGAAGAAACTATTTCTGTAGCTTCTCGTTTGATTGGCGATGACACAATATCGGATTCAAAATCTCTGTTAGATGTTATCTTAACTCCTTGGGGCATTTTCGGTATTATTTTATTTTTTGGTGCGAATTTATTTATTTTTTTTAGTCAAGATAAAGAAATTTTAGTTAATAATCCTACTGAAAATCAACCTCTAATTAATACACCTGAAAATCAAAATCAAGAAACTAATTTAACAGAAAATGATTCTAATATGGAGAATCAAAATATTAATATAAATACTATTCAAAAACCATCTTTACCTAATCCATTATTAGAAAATCAAAATAATTCTATTATTGTTAATAAATCTCCTGTTTATCCTGACTTAAAAACTGCTTTATTTGCGGAAATAAAAAAAAATCAATCACCTTTATCTCTTTCTATACCTACCAATAATTCTCCTGAAAATCTTTTAATCCCAAAAGTAAATCAAAAATATTATCTATTAAGTAATTATCAAAATATGGATAACTTTAACCTTATTAAAAAAGTTATACCTAATGCACAAATAGTAAAAATAAATCAACAAGCCAAAATTCAATTAGGAATATTTAATAGCGAAATTGAAGCTCAAAATCAAGGACAAAAATTACAGAGTCAAGGTATTAAAATTTACATTCAACCTATTAATAATTAATGATTGTTACAATAGCTCGATGTATTTTTGTTCATTATCAACTTAAATTAATTAGGAAAATTGATGTTAAAATTAATATACATTAAAAGTGCGGAACTCGGGACTTGAACCCGAAAGTCTTTACAAACACTAGAATCTGAATCTAGCGCGTCTACCAATTCCGCCAGTCCCGCATTAGTTATTTAGTAATTTTAGCGTACTTAATCACTATTTTGCACCATATTGATGAATCTTTTGTACAAAATTTACTAATAAATTGATTTGAGCATAACTAAAAATGGATAATTAAGAATGTTAAAAGTAAGGGAAAAAATTTTTTTTGCCTAAGAGAAATATATTTATAATTTTTTTAGTTTATTTTTATTATTGATATTTAAACCTGCTTCTAGTTTTAAAAATAATGGTGACAAAAATGAGGAAATTAGTGCTTAGCAGTTTTATCTTACCCATAACCTAACAAAAAGTGATTAATTGAATGACTTATACTCCCCTCCTAATCCTTCCACCATTGCCTTAGTAACCCTCTTTTGTCAAACTCCGAATCAACTATTAATAAATAAAAAAATTATCCCGTAGGAAAATATAATTTATCCACATGAGCTATGGATAGTAAATTATTGAATCCTTCTAATAATAGAGATGAATTTACCACTTTTAA